>JANOQP010000948.1:0-2227 GCA_031414895.1 Saprospirales bacterium | reverse complement strand
GTTCGCAGGTCTTTGACCTGCCTAAAAATAGCGACCGATTATGCAGGTCAAAGACCTGCGAACAGCGCGTATCGGGTCAAAGACCCTCACGAGCGATGAATGATTTTTCATTTCAAAATCCGCCCGATCTGGTTCGCCTCGCGCATCATTTGATGGAACATTTCAAAGTCCCCTTCGGCGAGCGCGTCGCGCATTTTTTTTACCGAAATCAGGTATTCGTCCAGCACGTCCAGCACGTTTTCGCGGTTCTGTTTGAAAATGGGCAGCCACATTTCCGGGTTGCTCTTTGCCAAACGGACGGTCGAGGCAAAGCCCGATGAGGCGAGGTCGAAGATGCTTTTTTCGTCCTTTTCCTTTTCCAAAACCGTCCGCGCGAGCGCAAAAGACGCGACGTGCGAGATGTGCGAGACATACGCGACGTGCCTATCGTGTGCCGCCGCGTCCATCTGCACGACACGCATCCGGAGGCTTTTCGAGAGGCGGGCGGCAAGTTCGACGAGGGCCTGGGCCGATTTTTCCGCTTCGCAAAACACCATCACCTTCCCGTCGAACTGGTACAAAACCGCCGAATCAGGGCCGCTGTATTCCGTGCCGCTCATCGGGTGGGCCGCCAAAAACTGGGTGCGGCGCGGGTGTTTTTCGACCGCTTCGCAAATAGCCGATTTGGTCGAGCCTACATCCATAACAAACTGGTTTTCAGCGAGTTGTCCCAAAATTTCGGGCAACAAAACCACGGCCACATCGACCGGCACGGCCAATAAAACGAGGTCGGCACGGCGGCATATTTCGCCAAAATCGGCGGTCGTTTCATGCACGAGCCCGAGCGCGGCGGCCCGTTCGGCATGCCCCAAGTTTTTATCGAAACCGATGACGCGCTCGGCGAAACCGTTCTCTTTCAGGCTCCATGCGAGCGAGCCGCCGATATGGCCGAGGCCGATGATTCCGATGATCATTTTTTTGCGTTTAGCGAGGCGGTGACTTAAAGTCACCGCCTCACTTGATGAATTGCTTTTTCAAAAACCGCCTCCGTCGAACAGAGCGAGACGCGCACAAAACCATCGCCTGCCGAACCGAAAATGCCGCCCGGCGTGATGAAAACGCCCGTTTTTTGGAGCAAATCATCGGAAAATTGGAAGCCGTCGGCCCAGCCCGTTTTCGGGATCTTTGCCCAAACGAAAAGCCCCGTTTGCCGACGGTCGAACGTGCAGCCGAGCGTTTCGAGGAGCTGGAAGACCAATTTTTGGCGCTTTCGATAGGTCGCGTTGAGTTTTTTGTACCAACTGTCGGGCGCGTCGAGGGCCCGGGCAGCGGCCAATTGGATGGGCAAAAACATCCCGCTGTCCATGTTGCTTTTGAACTTGATGACCTCGGCGAGGCAATCCGCGCGGCCCGCGAGCATCCCGACGCGCCAACCGGCCATGTCGTGGCTTTTGGAGAGCGAGTTCAGCTCGACGGCCACATCGAGCGCACCGGGCGAGGCTGCGAGGAGGCTGCGCGGCGGTTTTTTATTTAAAATAAATGAATACGGATTGTCATTGACTATCAGGCAGTTATGCGTTTTTCCGAAAGAGATCAGGTCGCGAAAAAAACCGTCGTCGGCCTGCGCCCCGGTCGGCATATTTGGGAAATTGGCCCAAAAGATGCGGAGGCCGGAGAGGTCCATTTTGGCGATTTCATCGAGGTTGGGCAGCCATTTTTTCTTTTCCAAAAGGGGATATTCGACGACCTCCGCGCCCGCCAAAAGCGAACAGGCCCGGTACGCGGGGTAGCCGGGGTTCGGCACGAGCGCCTTTGTCCCCGGTTCCAAAAAGGCCATCGAGAGGTGCATGATGCCCTCTTTCGACCCCAACAGCGGCAAAATTTGGCTCGCCGGGTCGAGTTTCACCCCAAAAAAGCGGTCGTACCAACGCGCAAAAGCCTCCCGCAAAGCGGGCACGCCCTGATAGCTTTGATAGCTGTGGGCATCGTCGCGGCGTGCGTTTTTGCAAAGTTCGGCGACGGCCCCGCGCGACGGCGGCAGGTCGGGCGAGCCGATGCCGAGGTTCAGCACGTCGCGCCCGGCGGCGCGCATGGCGGCGATTTCGCGGAGCTTTTGCGAAAAATAGTACTCGTTTATATGGGCCAATCGGCCGGCGGGCTGGATCATGCGGTTGCGTGTTTTTTGCCGCAAAGGCGCAGAGGACGCGAAGATTTTTCCAAAAAACTCAGCGTCCTCTGCGCCTTTGCG
>JANOQP010000947.1:0-5220 GCA_031414895.1 Saprospirales bacterium | reverse complement strand
CCAAAGGCAACCAGATTTGAACAGAAATATCGACATCGAACCCCCGCAATGGCCCAAGGATTGATTGATTTACCCCTAACTATCAAAGAACTTTTAATGAGAAGGCCTCATTTCTTGCCATGAATTAATCATTCAGTATCGTATTTTTGAAAAACTCAATTTCTTTCATTCATCACTTCTTCCCGGACTTGCCGGATCAATTCGATGGGCGCGTTCAGCTTTTCAGCAATTTCAATATCATTCCAGCTTGTGGTGAGCATGATGCTCCGTATAGCAATGGCTTGGCCTTTTTCCATTCCTTTTTCCATTCCTTTTTCCATTCCTTCTGCAATTCCTTTTTCCATGCCCTCTTTTTTTGCATCCTCCATGGCCCATTCATGGCCATACCTACGGGACATTTCGCGGGCGACAGCAATTTGAAGCTCTGAATATTCCAAAGCAGATTTACGGCGGGTGTCGAGTTCGTGCAAAGCTTTTTGCAACCAATCTTCTTTCATGAAGACCGGTTCTGGTGCATTTTTGACCATTTTGTGTGCTTCTTTCATTGTGAACATGAGTTTATCCAAATCCGTGATGCAATTTTCGGATGTTTTCCTGAATTTGACAAGTTCCAACACGATAAAATCTGCGCGGTCGTCCATATCTACCCCGGCCTCGTCGCGGATTCGGCCACAGCGGTGATACCTTGTATCTGGATAAAGTTCAAAATCAAGGATGCCGATGGTGTAGATTTTTGGCAGGCTGCCAAACTTGAAATCCTTTCCCGGTTTGATGAACGGTGACGTGCGCTGGTTGGCATAAAATTTCATGCGCTGCATGAACTCAAGGTACTTGCCAACCTGCATCTCAACGATAAAAATATCACCCGCGGCATCCTTGCAGATCACATCATAAACACCGGCCCGGCTTGCTTTGGTCTCCCCTTCGCCAGAGTTTTTGATGAACTCGATGCCAATTATCGGCTTTGGCGAGCTGATCAATGCCTGCAATGCACGCCGGAGAAAAACCGTGTCGCGCTCGTTTCCGAAGGTGGCCTTGAACCCAAAATCGGACGTGAACGGGAGGTACCTTATAAAGGATAGCGGCTGGTCGGTTTGTCGTTTGCTCAAAATATCTATGTGTTTGTGTTTCGTGCGCTCAAATTTACAACACAAAATTTATTTTAAACACAAAATATTTTTATTTATTTTAGAAAAAATCACTCCTTCAAACCCGCCTCCAAAACCTTCAACCGCCCCTCGATCTCATTGAACCGCGACTCCAATCGCCCGATTTGCGCGCCCTCGTTTTCGAGCAGCGCGTCGAGTTCGTGGAAATTCTCGCCGATCCGGCCTTTGATGGTTTTCACATAAGTTGCGAGCTTGGTTTTGAGCGCGTTTTCCATCCGGTCGCGGCCCTCGGCGATGGCGGCCCAATAGCCGTCGATTATCTTTTTTCGTTGAAAACCTGCCGTGACCCCGGCGAAAATGAGGCCAATGCCCGTCAAAATGCCGCCCGTGATGTCGAGCGCGGTGACGTGCGTGACCGCCGTGATGATCGCGCCGATGATGGCCACGCCGCCGCCCGCCGCGATGTTCGGTGAGACGACCGAGTTTTCGGGGAACAGTTTTTCGTCGGTAAAACTTTCGGAACGCGAAATGAAACGGCCAAAATCTTCCTGCAGATCCTTCAAAACTGCCGCCCTTTTTTCGGATATTTCCGTAAAAATAAACGTGTCCGCCGTCGCGACCGTTTTGCTCGTTTTGATTTTCAGGTCGATCATTTTGGCCATTTGCTGCACCGAATCGGACAAATCGACCACGCCGTCGGAGAGTTTTGCTTTCAGTTCGGCGTTGAGGTTGGTCTCCAAATCTTTGGCGAGGCCGTTGAGCCATTCCTTCAAACTGGCCGATTTCCCGAAGATGCCGGCCACGGAGCGGCGCAAAAGCCCGAAAAACGAGATGCCCGATTGCAGCTCCTCGCCCGTCCGACGAGTGATCTTATCGTAGCCCGCGAGGAGGTTTTCGATGAGCATCCGGGCCTGGTTGTTCGACTTAACTTCTTGATTGTCAAGCGTTTGGCGGATGTCTTTTTGAAAAGCGGTGTCGTTGCGGAACTGCTCGGCGCGGGTCGAAAGGTCGGCCTCGATGCGCCCCAAAAGTTGGAGCGACATGGCGATATTGTTGGCCAATTTGAGCGAGGCCGCCCGACCGCCCGTGACGTGCGTCCGGATAAAATCGCGCATCGTCGAAAAACCGCTTTCGTCGTATTTGCCTTCCAGCTCGTTTTTGGCGGAGACCGAAAAAATGACCGGGCTTTCGACGCCTTTTTTCTCGGCCCATTGCCGGAGGCCGGCCTCGTTCACGGCAAGGTCGGTGGCGTTCATGAGGTCTTTTTGTTGGAGGACGAAGACCACTTTTTTGTGCCATTCGTCGTGGATGAACTCGAAAAAATCCCACGCCGACTTGTGGTACGGGTTTTTGCACTCGAAAACAAAGATGACGAGGTCGCTCGCCGGGACGAATTTTTCGGTCACCTCCTGATGGCCGTCGATGATCGAATTGGTGCCCGGCGTGTCGACGATCGCAATCTCTTTTAGGATCTCGACGGGGGCCGTGACGCGCTTCAAAAAGGGGCTGATCGAGATGAATTCGTCCTTTTCGCCCCAAACTATTTGCTGGATCGTGTCGGTCATCGGCTGCGGCGCGACCTTGCAGATCTCGCGGCCAGCGTCCAAAAGTGCGTTGATGAACGAGCTTTTGCCCGCCTTCACCTCGCCGCAAACGACGAACATGTACGGCTCGCCGAGTCGGTTCCGCAGTTCGCCGATGGTCTGGGTGAGGCTTTTATGGCCGATCTCGCCCGCCAGTTCGTGGAGGTCCTTGAAAAGCTCCTCGACCTCCAGTTTGGTGGCGCGGATCTTTGAGTTGATGATGTTTGACAAAGGATTTCGGTTTAGTGATTTCTGATAAGTTCATCTATTTTTGCCCACCCAAAATTTTGGGGCAAAAGACCATTCCCACTTTTTTAAAAATTAAACTCATGTCGAAAGAAACGCAACAAGGCCCACAGCTCAATATCGAACTCCCGGAAGAAATCGCCGAGGGAATCTATTCAAACCTCGCCATCATCTCGCACTCGAACTCCGAATTTGTCGTCGATTTCGTCCGCCTCATGCCGCAATTGCCGAAGGCAAAGGTCAAATCGCGCATCATCTTGACGCCGCAGCACGCCAAGCGGTTACTTTTCGCGCTCTCCGACAACGTGAAAAAATTCGAGCAGCAGTTTGGCTCCATCGTCGAACAGGATTCACCGCAGTACCCGCCGATGAACTTCAACACGCCGAAGGCACAGGCCTGATTTTTTGATCGCGGAACACGGATTGAACGAAGCCAACTCATTGATTGTCAATGAGTTGGCTTCTGTTTTTTTAGCCCTTCGCTGGCGCAATGCTTTAGATTTCGCTGGCGCGAGGCTTTAGATTTCGCTGGCGCGAGGCTCTGCCTCGTGCCCAATATTTTGTCGGCTGTGCCGACCATACCAATTTGATCTTGCCCAAAAAAATCGTGTTTTTTCAAGCAAAAATTGATGCCGGGTGTCGGCGCAGCCGACAGAATAATAGACACGAGGCAAAGCCTCGCGCCAGCAAAAAAGCCTCGCGCCAGCGAAAAAGCCTCGCGCCAGCCTCGCTTATTCCGCGTTCAAACAGTCGATAAAAGTTTTCAGGGCCATAAAAATCGGCTCACGGCCCTCTTTCGTGAGCAAATCCTCCTCTTCCAAAAGTGCGTCCTCGACCAGTGCAAGGAGGTCTTCCTGCGGGTAATCCTTAAAAAAAGCGGTCATCCGGTCGCGGAACTTTGGCGTGTTTTGGGCCTCCAAAAGTTCAAAATTGCCCTCTTCCGCCTCGCCGATCTCGTTTTCGGGAATCATTTCCACGTCCGGGTTTATCTTGATAAAAGACTCGTGGATGATGAGCGCGAGGTATTGCAAATACCCTTTTTCGTCGTCGGTCAGGAGGTCGAACTGCTCGCCGAACAGCCACGCGATGACGATTGGCTGGCGTTCGGAAAAAAGGGTCATGCGGGCCTCGTAGGCATCATCGGAAAGGCCGTCGAGCTGGTTGATGACGCTGTCTATCGTTTTTTCGGAAACAAATTTCATTTTTGAAGGCAAAAGTCAAACGTAAAAAGGCAAAAGTGCCGAGGGCGCAAATATCGCAATTCTGCCAACGGATTTCAGTTTGTGGGCGCGGTAATCCGTATTCCGCAATCCGCAATCCGCAATCCATTTCTGCTACCCACTGTCTTTTTTGAAAACAATGTTTCGCGAGTTTTGACAATTTGTTCAACTTCGCCCAACAGTTTTTAAACGAAATATTTTGACAACATGACTCGACTATTTACCCTTTTGTTCCTCGTATTGATTGCGGCAAACACCGCTTTCGCGCAGCACCCGGAGGCTCGGCAGATCGCCTTCAAGTTCGTGCAGGACAACCATGAAAAACTCGGCCTGCTGCCCGCCGATATTGCCGACCTCACGGTTTCCGACCTTTACCCGACGGCCCACAACGGCGCGACCCACGTTTGGCTGCAACAGCGGCACGCCGGCATCCCGATCCACCTCGGCCTTTTTCAGGTGACTGTCAAACGGGACGGTTCGCCCATGCACCTCAACCACCGTTGGACGAAGGACATGGCGCACAAAGTGAACTCGCTCGATTATGCCGTGAGCGTGTCGGCTGCGCTCCAAAAATCGCTTCAATCGATTGATTATCAAGGGGTTAATCCGAAGGCAAAGACCAACCCGGCTCCCGGCAAGTTCACCTTTATGGAAGCCCCGTTCAGCCGTGAGATCACTGCCGAACTCGTTTTTCAACCGATGAAAAAAGGCCGCCCGACGCTCGCCCACGAGGCCGATGAACTCCGTTTGGCTTGGTCTTTTCAGATCCAATTGACGTCCGATCATCACCTTTGGGCCATCCGTTTGGATGCCATTACGGGTGAAATTTTGAAAAAAGAGGACTACGCTTCGAGCTGCGATTTTGAAAATATCGATCGTTTCGCCGGGATGAACTATCTCGAAAAACAGGCCTGTTTGGATGAAATGAAGCCAGCGGTTTTGGGGAATTCCACCGAAAAAACGATGAACTTCAACGGCGCAGCGGCCTCCTATAATGTCTGGGCATTCCCGACCGAGGCGCCCAACGATGGCCCTCGCGTCGTCGTCACCGACCCGGCGGAC
>JANOQP010000946.1:0-5995 GCA_031414895.1 Saprospirales bacterium | reverse complement strand
GCCGCCAGGCCGCTGCCGAGCGAGCGGCCATAAAGCGTGATCTGTTCCTCGCCATATTGCTCGGCAAGCCAGCGATAGACCTGTTGGAGGTCGTCATATAATATGGCCTCGGTGCGCCGCCCCCGGCTTTTTCCGAACCCGCGATAGTCCATGATGAAAAAATCGAAGCCCTTTCCGATAAAATCGCGGGCGAATTTGCCCCAGCCCTTGATGCTCCGCGAGTTGCCCTTTATGTAAAAAACAACGCCCCGCGCGTTCGGCACCTTGAAGTGCAGGCAGTTCACCGAGCCGCCGTCCTCCATGTCGAAGGTCTTTTCCTCGAACGGGAACGGGTATTCGTAGCTGAACCAATCGGGCAGTTTTTCGGGGCGGAAAAAGAAGAGGTCCTGCCCGAAATAGAACACCAAACAGGTGCTGAAATAGACAACCGCCAAGCCGCCGAGGATGAGAAACCAATCCATAACTTGTTGATTGTCAATTGGAAAGCTGATAAATATCCGGCAAGTTCCGCCCCAAACCATCATAATCAAGCCCGTACCCGACCACAAAATCGTCTGCAATCTCAAAACCCGCAAAATCGATCTGCACCGGTAATTTTAGCGCGCCCGGTTTGACCAAAAGTGCGGCGGTCGTGATGCTTGCCGGTTGTTTTTCGGCCAGTTTTTGGTTGAAAAAATGCAGCGTCCGCCCCGAATCCACGATGTCCTCGATGACCACGACGTGCCGTCCGGCAAGGCTTTCTGAAAGGCCCATGATCGTCTGGATCTCGCCCGACGAGGCCGTGCCCTCATAGCTGGCGAGCTTCACGAAAACAATCTCGAGGTCGGTCGCGACGGCACGGATCAGGTCGCTCGCAAAGACAAAAGAGCCGCTCAAAATGCTGATGAAAACGGGTTTTTGGCCCAAAAACCGCCCGGTCAGGGCCTCGCCAATCTCGGCCACGCGGTCGGCGATGGCTTCTTTTGAGATGAAAAGGTCGAAATGGAGGTCGTGAAGTTGGATCATCGTGGATGTTTTTTTTCGGTTTCGCCGCAAATTTCACCCAAATTCCGACAACAGGCGGCCCAATTTCCAGACATCCACGAACGAATTGTAGAGCGGCACCGGCACCGCCCGGATGATGCCGCTGCCCGCCACCGCGCCCGCCAAATGCGCCTCGCGCCAATCGCACATGACCCCATTTTTTTCCAAAAAATCGAAGATCTCGCGGCCGTTCGCCCCGGTCAGGAGCGACAGTTGACAGCCGCGCTCGTCCGGGTTTTTCGGGGTGATGATGGTCAAATCGAGCCGTTTTTGGTGTTTTTCAACAAGAAATTCAAAAAAAGCGGTCAGCCGGACGGCCTTTTCGCGAAGCGCGACCATGCCAGCTGCGTCGAATATTTCGAGGCTCGCGAGGTGCGCCGCCGAGCTGAAAATCTGGGCATTGCTCAATTGCCAGCCCGCCGCGCCGCGCATCGGTTTGAAGCCTTTTTTCATCAGAAAACGCTCGTCCTCGTCGTGGCCCCACCAGCCACCGAAGCGCAAAAGTTCAGGCCGCTCGGCATGGCGGTCGTGGACAAAAACGCCGCCCGGGCCGCCGGGGCCGCTGTTCAAATATTTATAGCTGCACCAGACGGCGAAATCGGGTCCCCAATCGTGGAGTTTCAGCGGCACGTTGCCCGCGGCGTGGGCGAGGTCGAAGCCGACCATTGCCCCGATGGCATGGCCAGCTTGTGTAATTTTTTCGAGTTCAAACAGCTGCCCGGTCATGTAATTGACCCCGCCAATCATGACGAGGGCGAGCGTATCCCCTTGATTTTCAATGGTTTGCAAAATATCCTCGGTTCGGAGCGTCCATTCGCCGGGGCGCGGGACGATTTCGACGATGGCCTCGGCGGGGTCGAGGCCGTGCAGTTTGACCTGCGTTTCGACGGCATATTGGTCGCTCGGGAACGCGCCGCCTTCCATCAAAATTTTGAACCTCGTGGCCGTCGGACGGTAAAAACTCGTCATCAAAATATGGAGGTTCGTGGTCAGCGTGTTCATCACGACCACCTCCGTTTCCGATGCGCCGACGAGCCGGGCGGTCGCGGGCAGGAGGAATTTATGGTACGGCATCCAGGGTTTTTCGCCGCGAAAATGGCCCTCCACGCCATGTGTTTTCCATTGTTCGAGTTCCGATAAAAGGGCTTTTCGGACGGTCTTCGGTTGCAGGCCGAGCGAGTTTCCACAAAAATAAAGCACGTCCTTACCCTCCTTTTTTGGAAAAAAAAACTGGCTGCGGAACTTGCGGAGCGGGTCGGCGGCATCTTGGGCGCGGGCCCAGCGTTGGGTGTTTTCCATTTTATGACCTAAAATTTTATGGGAAAAGGCGGGCCGAAATTAGGTTTTGATGCCAAAAAATTTCCCAACCGGTCAATATCTTTGTCCAAAATACGGCTTTCAAAAAAGCGCGAAATCCAAAAACAACATCATTGATTTTCAAAAAAACATCCTGATATGTCCACTCTCGAAATGAAAGGCGAAATTTTTGAGCTCGTTTCCGCTGTTCGCACGGAAAGCGGCATCGAAAATTTGCTCCAAATTGTCCGTGAATTTGTCGTCAAAGAAATCAGCTTGGGGGACGAGTCGGAAATGACACCCCTGCAAATTGGCGCCCTCCGCCGTGCAATTGAACGGAGCGATGACGAAAACAATTTCATTTCAAACAGCGAAGCGAAAACCCTCCTTTCCCAATGAGCCGGGGAGCGACCCTTTCCAGTAGTTGGTTTGATATGGACTCGCTTTGACTCACCCCTCGTCCCCATCCGAATCGCAGTGATAATGCCCTTTCGGCGCGCTCGGTTTCTCGCCGCCCGCCGCGCCCGCCGCTTTCGCCTTCAACATTTTTTGGATCAATCGCGCCCGCTCCGAGCGCACGGCGGCCTGCAATTTCACGTCCTCCTCGCGGTCAAAATAGAGGATGCCATCGACCCAGGTTTTCTCCGCTTTTGCATAAACCGAGAGCGGGTTTTCGGACCAAAGCACAAGGTCTGCGTCCTTTCCAGCTTTGATCGACCCGGTTTTTGAGTCGATATGGAGCAATTTCGCCGGGTTGATGGTGACGAATTTCCATGCTTCCTCCTCTGAAACGTTGCCGTACATGACCGATTTGGCGGCCTCTTGGTTGAGCCGCCGCGCCATTTCGGCATCGTCGGAATTGATCGCGACGGTCACGCCCGCGTCGTGCATGGCCTCCGGGTTGCGCGGTATTGCATCATAAACTTCCCATTTATAGTCCCACCAATCGCTGAAACTGCTGCCGCCGACGCCATGTTTCGCCATTTTGTCGGCCACTTTATAGCCCTCCAAAATATGCGTAAAAGTGTTCACCCGAAACCCAAAACGCTCGGCCAGCCGCATCAACATCACGATCTCCGACTGCACATAACTATGGCAGGTGATGAACCTTTTTTTCTCCAAGATCTCCAAAAGGCACTCCATTTCGAGGTCTTTTCGAAAAATTTTGCCCGATTTTTTGACCGCGCCATATTCTTTTGCCCGCTGGAAATAGTCCTCAAAAACCTGCTCCACGCCCATCCGCGACTGCGGGTAACGGATCGTGTTGTCGTCGCCCCAGTTCGATTGCTTGACGTTTTCGCCGAGGGCGAACTTGATAAAAGGGTCCCAGCCCGCAAATTTCATCTCCTCTGCCGACGCGCCCCAGCGAAGTTTGAGGAGCTGTGTTTGCCCGCCGATCGGGTTGGCCGATCCGTGCAAAATATGCGAAGCGGTCACGCCGCCAGCCAGTTGCCGATAAATATCGATATCGTCCGGGTCGATCACGTCGCCGACGCGCACCTCGGCGGAGCTTTCCTGCGTACCCTCGTTCACGCCCCGCGTACAGGCGATATGGCTGTGCTCGTCGATGAGCCCGGCAGTCAAAAACTTGCCCGTGCCGTCAATAATCCGGGTGATTTGGTCATTTTGTGGCAGGTTTTTGCCCATTTGGGCAATTTTCCCTTTTGAAACAAGGACATCTGTGGCGGTCAAAATCCCTTCTTTTTCGCCCGTCCAAACCGTCGCATTTTTAATCAAAACAACCTCCGCCGTCGGTTTTTTTGACCAACCAAAAGCGTTCCACGGGTTAATGATCTCGCCCAAAACGGGGGTTTCGATGGGCTTCATTTTGGTCGGCTCGGCCTTTTTTTCGTCCAATTTTTTGATGAAATCCGCCCGCCAATCCGTCCAGGTCCCGTCGGGCAACGTGCCGCGCCCGATCCATTCGGTCGCCGTCGTCGCGCCGCTCAACGTGGTTGTCTCTTTTTTCACCGTGTCCTGCGAAAAGGAGAGCGTGATCGTGCCGTTCGCCCACGCGGATTTGATCTTTATTTTGGCCGAATCCGTGCGGACGATCTCCATTTTCGGCTCGTCGGCAGTGCCGGAAACCGCGAGCGAAAAATTGTCGCGACCGATGGTCAAATTATAGCTGCCGCGCAGGTCGGGTCTGTTTAAATCGTTGAAAATCAATGACTTGCCTGCCACCACGTTTTGCAATATCTTAAAATCCTTGTTCGCCAAATTGGTGTTCGCGATGATGAAATTGGCCATTTTTCCGGTTTCCAAACTGCCGACCGTGCCGTAATTGTTCACCAAATTGGCGGGCCAGAAAGTGAGCGATTTGAGTGCGCCCTCCTCGCTCAAACCGGCCTCGATGGCCTTTCTCAAATTGGGAATAAACAGGTTTTTCTCTTTCAAACCGGCAGTAGTGAGCGCGAACGCGATGCCCGCTTTTTCGAGGCGACCGGGGTTTGTCGGGGCGAGTTCCCAGTTTTTCAGGTCTTTTAGCTCGATTTGCAGCGCGGCAAACGGGTCTTCCACGTCGTACGCATCCGGGAAATTGAGCGGCACGATGAGCGGCTGCGCGGTCGCTTTCACGTCGTCGAGCCGTTGGTATTCGTCGCCGCGCGTCTTGACGATATAGTTTTTTGAAAATTCCTGCCCGATCCGGCGGATGCGCACGATGTCGTATTTTTCGTTGGCCTCAAAAATTTGCGGCACGTCCTGCGCATCGTTCCATGCCTCGATGGACTGGTTTTTTTCGGTTTTGAAGCCCTCCTTTTTGTACCAATCCGCGTCCAAATACGCCTGCCGGACGAGCGCGATGCATCCCATGAGCGAGCTTGGGTAATCCTGCGAGGAGGTCCCTTTTTTGAAAGAGAGAAAATTGGCGGCCTTTTCCGTCAAAATCTGTTCATGCTCGCGCTCCGGACCGCCGAGCAAAACGAGCGTCCCCAGCCCCCGCGAAACGCCGTCCATCCGGTGCGAAAGGAGTGCGCCGAAGCCGATTTTGCGCCATTCCTCGGCTGATTTTTGGTCCTGTTTGAAAAAATCGGCCGCGCTGAACTCGGATTTTAGGGCCTCGTTCCAACTGAACGCACCCTTTTTGTTGGACAACATTTGGGGCTGTTTTTTGGGCGCGACGCCCTCGGCCTTTGCCTCCGGCAGTCCATAATTTGCGAACAGGTCGATGAACGCCGGGTAGATAAACCGCCCCGCGCAATCGACGACCGCCGCATCTTTCGGCAACGGCAAATTGGTGCCACAAGCCTCGACGCGGCCTTTTCGGACGATGAGCGTCGCGCCCTCGATGCGCTTGTTGTAGGCTTTGTAAATGGTGGCGTTCACATAGGCCGTCGCGCCGTCGCGTGGGTCGGACGGGGCGGGATTTGGGAAGGTCTGTTGGGCGAAAATATATCCCAACCCGTTGATAATCAAGGAGATAGCAATTAACAGGCGCATCATTGTGTGGCGGATTTTAAGTTTTGGGCAAAGCTAAAATTGGGGAGCGGATGGCGCGGTTTTTTTCAAAAATAGGGGCCGTCCGTAAAAAGAAGTAACTATACAGCCGGTAGCCCCAGCGGGGCGGAATGTTGGTAGCACTTTCCGCCGCTTGCGTTTTGGTTAGCCCCAGCGGGGCGGAATGTTCATTTTTTGCAAATCAAGACCCACATTTCGCCCCGCTGGGGCTAAACAA
>JANOQP010000945.1:0-3580 GCA_031414895.1 Saprospirales bacterium | reverse complement strand
CATTGTCGAAAATGACGTGCAGCACCACCGTTTTTTCGGATGCAAAGCGCGGCGCAAAGCTGATTTTTGAGCCAAACGTTTTCGAAAAAGAAAGGTCGCCCGATTTCGTCCGGTCGCTGAAAAAGCTGTTTTTCGAGGCATCAAAACCGATGCGGTATTTCTCGTTTCTATTGTTTGAAAGCTCGATGCCAAAAGTCCCGACGGGTTTTGCGGGCAGTTCAAATTCAAGTTCCATTTCCGAAAAGGTCGGCGCGAAACCCAGTTTTTCGGTGAAATCAACCGCACCCGCAAGGTCAGTTTTTGGGAAATCCACGGTCGCAACCCGCAGTTTTTCGAGTTCTTTGACCGGTATTGAAAAAAGTCGAAAGCCAGCCGCCGTTTTTTTCAAAATCAGCTCGCGGGGCAGCGTCGCCGCGTTGCGCCAAGCGGTTGTCGGAACCTTGTTGGCATATTCCCAATTGCTCATCCAGCCCATCAAAATGCGCCGCCCGTCGCCCGATGGCACATCCGAAAAGGAAACGCCCGCGTAATTGTCCTTTCCGTAATCGAGCCAGATGCCCTGCCCTTTTTGTACATTTTTGGCAAAATCTGGGTCAATTTTGAAGTTTTTTCCATCAAAATCGCCGATGAAATATTGCAGCCCGGAGCCGCCGTTCGGGTGTCCGGGGTTGAGGTTGACGAGCCACGCCCATTTCGTTTCGTCGGTCCCCACCACTTTCAAAGGGAAAAAATCGGGGCATTCCCAAACCCCTCCGTGCGCCCCGAGGCCCGCGCCAAACTCGCTCAACTTCGCCCACTTTTTGAGGTCGGGCGATGCCCAAAGTTCATCGTGCTGCCCAACAGCGAGTGCGACAATCCATTGGTTTCGGGCCTCGTCCCAGATCACTTTTGGGTCGCGGATGTCGCGGATGCCGCCGGGGTTTGGGATGACCGGGTTGCCCGAAAATTTCGTCCAGGTCCGCCCCCGGTCGTTGCTGAACGCGAGGCCCTGCGACTCGTGATTGCCGCCTCCGGTCGGTGATTTTTCCATTTTCATGTCGTGGATGGTGTACATCGCAACGAGCGGGGGCTTGCCGTCTTGACCAAAACCGCTCGTGTTTTTCCAGTCCACGACCGCGCTCCCCGAAAAAATATAGCCCATCGAATCCGGGTAGATCGCAATCGGCAGGTTTTCCCAGTGGACAAGGTCGCGGCTCACGGCATGAGCCCAGTGCATCGGCCCCCAGACGCTCGAATCGGGATAATGTTGATAGAAAAAATGCCATTCGCCCTCAAAAAAAACCATCCCGTTCGGGTCGTTCATCCATTTTGCAGGGGGCGAAAAATGGAACTGCGGACGGTGTTTTTCATCGTAACCGATGGTCGGCACAGGCTTTTCGGGAGCGGGCACCGGGCCGGTCTGCGCGTTTTTGCAATTCAAAAATAGGCCGGAAAAAAGCACGGGCAGCAAGAGGGCAAAAAGTCGGTTCATCCTAAAATTTCTTTGTAAAATATTGATTTTCAATTGTTCAAGTCATCCAGCTTGCATCGCAAAAGCCTCGATTTCGGCCAGGGCCAACTCCGGTGTCCCGCCCCTTTTTGTGGCGACGAGCGCACCGACGGCGCAGGCAAACTGCAGGCATTCCCCCGCATTTTCCCCGGCCAGCATCTTGGAAATAAAGCCCGCCAAAAAAGCATCGCCGCTCCCGATCGTGTCGGCCACTTTCACCGAAAAACCTGTTTGGTGGTGCATCCCGGTTTCGTCGAGGCACGATGCGCCGTGCGGCCCTTTGGTCACGATGAGGGTTTCGAGATCGAATTTTCTTTTCAAAAAAGCCATTTGCGCGGCCTCGTCGAGTTCGCCAGCACCCCAATGATTGGCCAAAATGACGAGTTCTTCATCGTTCATTTTGACGATATCCGCCTTCGGCAAAAGTTCCTCGAGAAGGAATTTTGAGCAAAACGGCTGTCGAATATTGACATCAAAAACCCGGAGCGCGGCAAGTTCGAGGAGTCCGAGGAGCGTTTTTTTCGTCCGGTCGGAGCGACAGGCGAGGCTGCCAAAAACCAGCGCGTCCACGCCTGCCGCAGCGTCGTGCAGGTCATCGGACGGGCGGATAAAATCCCACGCAACGGGCTGCACGATTTCATAGCTCGGCGACCCTTTTTCATCCAAAAAAACATGGACGATGCCCGTCGGAAAGGTCGGGTCGGTCTGAATTAAATCAATCGAGACCCCTTTTTCTTTTAAAAAAAGGCTGATTTCATTGCCCAAATCATCTGCCCCGACACGGCTGACCATGCGGGCATCAAGTCCGAGGGCGTTGGCATGGAAGGCCACGTTCATCGGTGCGCCGCCCGCAATCTTGCCCGTCGGGAGCACGTCCCAAAGGACTTCGCCAAAACAGAGTATGGAGCGTTGAGCCATTGTTGCTTTCAGGTTGAAAAAGAAGCCGGGAAACCTTTCCCCCGGCATCCTACTAAACTATTGTATGAAGTTCCTTTTTGCCCAATTGGCCAATTTCTTCCCCCAAATCCTGCGACAAATTGCCCTTTGTTTTGGGCATCCTTTTTCGGGGGAAAAAGGGGTTCAGAATTGATCGTAAAAATTGGTTGATGCAAAGAACATCGAACGCCGGAGGGGGCGGGCTTCAGAATTTAGAGAAATGAGTCTAAAAATGTTTCAATGGCTAAAATTGAGTTTAAGCCATTGATTTTCAGCTGATTATGAAGCTAGCTTTTCGATTTTTGTTGGCTACGGCCTTTGAAAATGATGCACGGTGTTTGGGAATGTTGCGCCGAAAAATATTGACGCGGAGGTGGCGGATCAAAAATGGGTTTCCCAAAAATCATCCGGTCTTGGATTGTAACTCCCGCCATTCGCTCGGCGAGCATTGATACCTTGCCTTAAAAGCCGTGGCGAAATATCCGGGCGACGAATATCCAACCCGATAGGCCACTTCCGACACGTTCAAATCAGTTTCCGCGAGCAGCAAACTGGCCTTTTTCAGCCGCGTATGCTGGATGAAATCATTGACGCTTTCGCCCAAAAGTGCCTTTACCTTTCGATAAATCTGCACCCGCGACAGGCTGAAAGTCTCGCAAAGGCCCTGCACCGAAAGGTCGGTGTTGGCATAATTCGCCTCAATATGGTCGGTGAATTTTTGCAAAAAACGCTGGTCGAGGTTCGACATCCCGGCCATCCGGTTTTTGTCCGGCACGAAGCTGCCGCCGAACCGGTCGCGCAAGGATTCGCGCCCGGCCAGCAGGTTTTTTATGATTTCCAGCAAAAAAAGGAGGTTGAACGGCTTGGTGACGTAGGCATCTGCGCCCGTTTGGATGCCCTCTATTTTTTGCTCCATCGCCGTTTTTGCGGTCAAAATGATGATGGGGATATGCGCTGTGCGGAGGTCGTTCTTGAGGATTTTTGTCAATGAAAGGCCGTCGCGGAGGGGCATCATCACATCGGTCAAAACGAGGTCGGGCGCATTTTGGAAGGCCATATCGAGGCCTTTTTCGCCGTCGGCGGCCGCCAGGGCCATGTAATTTTTTGCCAGTTTTTCTTTCAAAAAAAGGCGCAGTTCGTCATGGTCCTCGATGA
>JANOQP010000944.1:0-2544 GCA_031414895.1 Saprospirales bacterium | reverse complement strand
TTTAGCCGCCGATTTTGCACTTCTTTGGAGATTTATCGCCAAATAAACAATCCTGAATCGACGATTTATAACCAATACGGCTATTTTTAACACAATACGGCGGCTAAAGCCGTCCGGTACAGCCCCGACCTAAACAGTTACGATGGATCAAAAGTAGCCGTGCCGTTTTTTGCGGCCCGATGAAGCCGACCAAACGGGAAAATGTGGGGATGGAAAGGGGAATTTTGGGGAAATGGCCAAAACAACCCGGTGGCCTATTTTGATTTTCGGGTGCCCACCCAATTGGTGAACGCCAGCGAAAGGCCCAAAAAATGGGTGCGGACGCGGAACGGTGCCTCGACATACTTAATGGAGTCCCACGAATAAAACAATGCGATTTCCACGGCACTTTTCTCGCCGAGGCCTCTCCGCATTCCGGTCTCATAAATAAATGCGAACCTGTCGGAAGACGAATAATGCTGTTTTATCGGGGACGTCGATTTTTGAAAGGCCTCGAACATGGGCGCACCCTTGAACGAAAAGAAAAGCTGGTAATCCGGCGTGTTCAAAAAATTGACGTTCATCCCGATTGGGGCCTGCACAAAATGGATTTCGGCATTCACCTTCGACTCCATCCTGTAGATCAGTTCAAGTTCAACGGCCACTTTGTTCGAGAGCCAAAACTGACCCTTGGCCCCGCCCGAATAAAATCGGTGCTTCCCCTTTTCTATACGGTATGCACCCGAAAATGGGCCCCCGGTAAAGGTCGATGCCTGATGCGCCGTCCCGCCGATGCCCTTCAGCCCTACGGCCACCCGCACCTGTTTTTCCCTCGAAACATCGACCGCCCCGTTTTTGAACCTGCATTTTTGATAGTGGTCCACCATGCTTCGGATGCTCGTCCGGTTGTAAAAAACCGGTTTTTCATAGGCGCAATCGGGAAAAACAGCTTCAAAGGGCGCTTTTATCGCGTTCCGGTTTATCCAAATAATTTCGGGATGGTCGATGGTGCTGACAAAAAAGACAGGGCCGAGCGACAGTTTGTTGCAAACCCCTTCGTAAAGCCTGATTTCCGGGCCGGTTATTTGTTTGATGAAAATCAGGTCAGCCCTTTCGCCAACTTTCATCAACCGGGAGTACAACCTTTCGCCATTTTCACCAACGACCCGTGAAACATCCTCCGGGCGGAGCTTCGATTTTGGGGCATCCGGGGCATCGGTCGTTTTGAAAAAAACAGTCCCTTCTTTCCAATTATCCAAGTCAAAATAGCCGGGGACTGAATCGGATTTTGTGGAAATATAATGGCCTTTGAAAAAATCGTTTTCCTGCGCGGAGGGTTTTTCGGGGGAAATTGCCGCAAACAGCAAACCAAGAACGAGGTGGAGCGGTATTTTTTGGAGCATGGTTTTATTGATTTTGGATGGAAAATGGGGCGTGTTCGACGAGCCCTTACAAAACGACAAAGCAAGAAAACGGTTTTTTGGTGAAAGCCCAGCACCTATTATAAGGTGTTCCAAAAAAGCCGCCCCAAAAACTACTTTTGCCATCATTTTCAAACCAGATTTTTTAATAAAACAATGGAATACAGAATCGAAAAAGACTCGCTCGGCGAGGTGCGCGTCCCGAGAACGGCCTATTACGCGGCGCAAACGGAGCGGTCGAAAAACAATTTCAAGATTGGCGGCCCTGGCACACATATGCCGATCGAGATTATCCGTGCTTTTGCCATTTTGAAAAAAGCGGCAGCGATGACGAATTGCGAGCTTGGGGTTTTGTCCAAAGAAAAATCGGACCTCATCGGGCGGGTCTGCGATGAGATATTGACGGGCAGCTTGGATGCCGAATTTCCGCTCGTCGTTTGGCAAACCGGCAGCGGCACACAGTCGAACATGAACGTGAACGAGGTCATCGCCGGGCGCGGCCATGTCATTTCGGGCGGCGATTTGTCGGACGAAAAAAAGGTCTTGCACGCCAACGATGATGTCAATAAAAGCCAGTCGTCGAACGATACTTTCCCGACGGCGATGCACATCGCGTCGTACAAAATGTTGGCAGGGACAACTTTGCCCGGTCTCGAAAAATTGCGCAACACATTGAACGTCAAGGCATTGGAATTTATGCACGTCGTAAAAATCGGGCGGACGCATTTTCAGGACGCGACCCCGATTACCCTTGGGCAGGAAATTTCGGGCTATGTTTCGCAGCTCGACCACGGCATCCGCGCCATCAAAAACACGTTGCCCCACCTTTCCGAACTGGCTCTCGGCGGCACGGCAGTCGGCACCGGATTGAACACGCCGCCCGGATATTCTGAAAATGTGGCGGGCAAGATTGCCGAGTTGAGCGGGCTGCCGTTCATCACCGCGCCCAATAAATTCGAGTCGCTCGCCGCCCACGATGCGATTGTCGAGACGCACGGCGCGTTGAAAACCGTCGCTGTGAGTTTGATGAAAATCGGCAACGATATCCGCATGCTGTCGAGCGGCCCGCGCTCCGGGATCGGCGAGATTGTCATCCCGGACAACGAGCCCGGCTCTTCCATCATGCCCGGCAAGGTCAACCCGA
>JANOQP010000943.1:0-5212 GCA_031414895.1 Saprospirales bacterium | reverse complement strand
CACCACCATGTGCACCGATTTCAGAACCCACCCACCCGGGCTTCCCAATCAATCCCAAAAAACAAGGGAAACTGGCAATTTGGGGATCCATTTCAAACTTACCAGTATCTTGTTGGTTTTCATGTCCTTTCATGCGTTTGGGCAGACCTCGTCGAGTCCCGTTGCCCATTCGATTATCTACGACCTGACGGTCGAAAGGTATTATACAATTGAAGCGGGCACTTCGCCTGATCTTTTGAGCCCGATTGATCGGGTTTTGACCCGTAAAAAGACGGAAATAACCCACACGGAAATCGCCGTTGATGTTACTGGCGATCAAATCACCACCACAACCTACTCCAATGCGGCAGACTTTTTCAATGAATGGCCTGTCTTTCCGACGACTTTTATCAACGACAAAAATGGTCACCGGGTTTATGACGCAACTGGCAATGAGCTGGTCAATATCCCGCTCGACACCGCTGAAACAGAGGCATATAATGATATGAAGTCCATGCTTTCGAGCAACGGGCCTCAAATGCAGACCACCTTCCCCGCAGCCCCGAACAATAGCCAAATAGCTGACCTGCAAAACTTGGGCATGGATGTGCAAGTCTTCAACAACGGCACTTATCAAATTGGACAGGGAAGCATGACAACTTTGTTCGACCCGGCCACTTTGAAAAAGACCCATACCCACAAAGAAGGGACAAAAGTGGTTTCGACCATAACAGAAGTGCTGAAAACAGCCCCAAACGGAAATTACCTCGTGCCAGCCGCAGAGTACACTGTTGAGAGCGAACAGCGGCCTTCGGGCGTATGTATGCAGAACGTAACGGTAAAAACGTATCAAAACTATCGTATTGAACAGCCAACCTCCGGCCCGAGGACATCAGGTGAGGTCAACTTGCCCGACGAGGTTAGGGTGTTTCCCAATCCGGCAGAATCTTTTGTGCAAATTCAGTACAAATCAGGGTCGGGCGACCCAATCGAAATTACAGCCCGTGACATTCAAGGACGCTTGTTGTTCGAGCAAAAAATCAGCAGGGAATCCGGGACAGAGACCATCGACATAAGCGGATGGCCCACTGGCATCTACTTTGTTCAGACAAAAACCAGTAAATCCCTGACGACAACCAAGCTCATCAAAGCTGGAAACTGATTTTACCCTCACTCTTAAAACAGTTCAATTATGAAATCAATAAAAAACCTGTTGGTTTTCGGCCTTCTTTTTCTCTGCCAAAACCTGTTTTCGCAGACATTACCGATTTGCGAAAACCCCAATGTGATCCAAAAAATCGCCACTTACCCCATCGACAAAAACCAAGAACTGGTTTCGCCAACGTTGTTAAACCCGCCAACGGCATCGATGACACCCAATTATCGACTTGTCTTTTGGGTACATGGACTTGGGGCTCAATACAGCACTTCTTGGGCGAAGGCGTCCGCAGCATCCGAATTGGGCGCAGGAACAAGTTTTCCTGCCCGAAAGGTGCATAGCTACACCATGGACTATAATGAAACAGGTATCGAAGCTGCGGGCAACGAACTTCGGAACGATATGGTCCCAATTGCCTATTCCCCTGCCTATGAAGACCTCGAACCCGAAAAAAACTTCATAATCGCCCACAGCCAAGGGGGGATAGTCTCAAGGGAAATCGACCTTCAATATTTCAATGACGGAGGCCTGTCTCAAAGTATCGGCGGAATCGTTACTTTTGGGTCGCCCCATCAAGGTGCGCGAATCCTCAACAACAAAACAATGATCCAGGAAGCAATGGCCGATGCCTGTGCCAGCCTGACTCTTGGGCCGGTGCTGGATGCAATCTCTAACCCGATCCTCGACCTTTTCATCAACGACGGGGTCGTCAAAAGCACGGTCAGCTCATATTGCACAACAATCGGGAACACACTTCCCAATTTCATCAAAGCATACGATACAGGGACCACCCACGACTATTTCGTAGGGGCAGACAAGATCAACGAACTGAACTCACAAGAAACCTGGGCCATCGAGCATAAACTTGGTACTTATGGGGTCGAATACGCAGGCACCGAAAGCACACACAACCCAAAAGCCCTCTTTTGGCGAAGCATGAGCAACTTCAAGACACAAGACCCTGAACAACAGCCCTATTTCGGAGCGGATGACGACAATCAACTTGTGAATGGTGCTGTTGCACAGTTGGCAACTTACGTTGCCGGAAGAAATGCGGCTCAATCCACCATGAGCAGCCTTGAAAGCTTGGGATTTCCATGCAACACTTATGCGGAATGGATTTTATGGGGTCCTATAACTTGCCATCTGAACAACAATAAACATCGAAAGGCAAAGACAAAACGCGATGCCTTTCAAAAAGGCATCAACTGGTTCATGAATGTGGACGAGACCTATAAAACCCTAATCGGCGCGGTGGACCAAGAACTCAAACAAACCTGTATCTGTACAAAACTGGATCCCGAAGGCGACCTATTCAGTTTGGCCATCCCTGCAATAACCAACGCCATAGATTGTGCAGCCTATCCGGCAAACTCGACTTGGGACGATTGTGTGTGGAAGGAGGCCATTCAATCTGTCCGAAAGGAAAGCGACGGGGTAGTGCTGCGCGAGAGCGCGGAGAACTTTCCGGGGGCAGCTGGGTACTTCCGCATGGACAAGACCAACCACTTTCAGATGAGGAACAACTCTGAAACCAAGAAAGCGTTGCTTTGGATCTACAACTCATCCTCAAATCCAGGCGGTTTGGCAAGCCCTGACCCATTTTTCAATACCGCACCGAAATAAGTCAAATCCTTTGGCGGGGCAACATGTATTGCCCCGCCATTTAATTCAGAAAGCGATGAGAGCAATCAAATATTCTTTGTGGGTATTATTTCTGTTGGCTCAAATGTTTGGTTGCAAAAAACCAGCAATCGATCAACCCATTCCTCCTGTCCAACCAGAAAACAAAACAAGACTGAAAGTGCTTTGGCAAAAGCCAATACACCCGGATACGCTTGAAGTATTTGGCATGGCACCATTGGAATTGTATGGTGATTTTATCTATCAACGATGCGGCCCACCATCTCCAACACCGCTCGTTCGGAGAAATGGAGATACCGGAACCATCGTTTGGGAATGGAGTGATTTTTTCAAATACAACATAGAAGCTGCATTTGAAGGGTATTTAGTTTGTCAAGGGAATAAACTTGTGCTATCTGATGGTTTTGGCTATTATGGAATTGACGGCAACAACGGCACAACTATCTGGAAGGACAACATCTCTAATAAGCCTGATTGCAGCCAAGCAAGTACGGGTTCGGTACAGCTTCAACAATATGCTTTTACTACCCATAGCCCTTGTGGTGTGCCATTCGCTTTCGATACCTATCTGGTGCGATATTTCTTTGAAACTGGCCAGCTTGATACTGTCTGCCATGTAAACGGAGGGGATAGCTTATTCGTTGGAATTTCGGGCTTGAGTCAGGTCGTTGACAATTTTTCCGGCGACACCATTGTCATCATTACAAACAACGGCCTCAAAAACAATCCACCCAAAAGCAACCAAACCATCTATCAGGCCTACAATCTAAATAAGAAGAATTGGATTTGGTCATGGAGCGACCCTAGTATAAAGAACGGAGGGACAGCTAATACGGTTATTGGCAAAAGGCTATACCTTCAAACAGCTCAAAAACTAATCTGCCTTGATTTAGAAACAAGGGACTTGCTTTGGCAGCGCGACTATAAAGTGCCTAACTCGGCAGGCCTTTCGCGGGTTTTAGAATACAAAAACCAGTTGATCGTCAAGCGCGACGACGAGGGCCTCGAGATCCTCGACCCCGCGACCGGCAACCTGATTTGGCAAACATTGGAGACTGGGGCGACACCGATTGGCGGGGTCAAACTTTTCGAGGGGGTGCTTTATTTCACCTCCGCTGGCGATGGGCGCATTTATGCCGTTGACCTGGATACCCGTCAAATACTTTGGTCGGAACCTTCGCCCAACTTGTTTTACCCGAAAACGGACAAAGCCAGTTTTTTCATGGCGGGCGTGGCCATTGATACCATCAACCGACGGTTGTTCACTTGCGACAAGTATTACGCAATGAGCATCAAGTTGCCAAAATGAGCATCCTTTTATTGGAAAAAAGCCAAAACCCAATGAAGAGATTTAAATTGCCATCCTTTTTTCTGATTGCGCTCTTGTCCTGTTTCGTTACGGGGGACCTGAACGGGCAAAAACTTGAATGCCAGCTTTTATTGGGCGTGCAAATCCCAGAGGCCTTTATCGAAAACGAGGAACTGTTTACAACATCAAAATCATTGGTAGATCCCAAATGGGGCTTTGCCCAAGCAGGGCTTGGCCTTCGGGTGAAAATCTTCGGGGGGTTTGGCTTTCGGGCGGAGGCCAACGTTCGGAAATACAATACTGAAATTACGGCCATTGGCAGCGGTATCTTCAGTGATGGCATCATTTCGCACAAAAAAATTTCGGTGGCCTATATGCCCGAATTCCGGGTTGGAAAAGTGAACACCTTTTATGTTTCGGCTGGCCCGGTCGTCTTTTTTGAGATGGGGGGAAAGGCCAAAATCTACAGTTTCACCGCCACTCGTTTTACCAATCAAGAAAGGATGTACGGTTGGCAGGCAAGTGCAGGCATTCGCTGCCAATTGCGTAAGCATTTTTATATCCTCCTTGAAGGCCGGCATGGCAGGACGTTCTACCAAATCGAAGACCCCGCATTCCCAAGGATTTACTATAAAATTGGGAGTATCTCAACAGGAATTGCTTTCGATTTGATAAAATAGCCCGCCTTGGTCAATATGCGGGGTCGTTCAGTTCACCGAAAACTCAAGCCCCAGCCCGCGCAACGCCTGTGCGAGTTCGTTCCCCGCATTCACTTTTTTGCCCGTCGAGATCATCGGCAAGGTGCTGCGCGATTCATAGTCGAGGAGTTCCATTTTGAGGGTGTGCTTGCCCTTGTGCAGCTTGCAGACGGCCTCGATTTCGCCCAAAAGCCGGTCGTTGAGCGTCGCGACATTGATCTTTACGGTCACCGACTCGGTTTTTTCGCTGCCGATGGCCGCCAATTGCCGTACCTCTGCGAGTTTCAGCTCCCATTCTTCCCCATTAAAACGTTGTTGATAAACGCCGGTCAAATGGACGCAGGTCCCTTCCTCCAAAAGCGCCTTGAACCGCTGATAATTTTCGGTAAAAAGTGCGATTTCGTGGCTGCCCGTATAATCTTG
>JANOQP010000942.1:0-2264 GCA_031414895.1 Saprospirales bacterium | reverse complement strand
TTGGTGGATCATGATATGGCTGTGAAAAAGGCACGACCGTTTGCCCTTTGCACCCGCCAAAAGCAGCACCGCGCCCATCGAGGCGGCGAGGCCCGTGCACATCGTGGACACGTCGGGGGCGACATATTGCATGGTGTCATAAATGCCGAGGCCGTCGATGACCGAGCCGCCCGGCGAGTTGATGAACATGGTGATGTCGCGCTTTGGGTCGCTCGATTCGAGGAAAAGGAGCTGCGCCTGGATGACATTGGCGACATAATCGTTGACCGGGACGCCCATGAAAATGATGCGGTCCATCATCAGGCGCGAAAAAACGTCCATCGAAACGGCGTTCAACTGCCGCTCCTCGATGACCGCCGGGGTGAACCCTGTGATGTTCGGCGATGCGATGCCGCTGATCTTTTCGGCGTAATTGTCGAGGTGCATGCCGCTCATGCCGAGGTGCTTGGTGGCGTATTTTCGGAATTCTTCTTTATGGAACATGGTGAAAATGGTTTGTACGGTTTTTTAAAAAATCGCCCCGCTGCCAATTTGACAAACTTTGCGACTGATAACTTTGGCTTGAAGGCGCAGTTCATTTTGAGCAAATAAAATGCCCCCGTTTGCCGTGCTGACAGATTGGCAGGATTTGGGGGCAAAAGTAAAAGGTCAAAAGGCAAAAGGCCGGATTGGCAAAACGGTTCATTTTTTTGCTTTCCTTTCGTTCCAGATCTTGGAAACATGGTGGCTAGCGTGATAAAAAACGGCCACGAAAATCCCCGTCCCCTCCAATTTTTCGGCAATTGCGACGACCCCCGGCAAAGCTTCGTCGATATTGTGGTCGGCCAAATAGAGGGTCATTTTGAGCCCGTCGTGGCTGATGAACGCGTCGAGGACCTCCGTGTTTTCGAGTTCTTCGGCGTTCAGCGGCAACAAAACGTCGTAATTGCCCAACAGTGCGATCCGGGCATCTTCGGCACGGGCAAAATAACCGCCCCACATCTCGTGTTTTTCGATGAAAAAATCGAGGAAGAGCGGTTCGAGCTTGGGCCGCAAGCTCTCGGGAAGTCGTCGGGAACGGATCATGGGCGCAAAGGAAACCAAATTAAGATTTTCGCGCCGCGCATTTCAAAACATCCCGAACGCGGCACTTTTTTTGAAACATTAAATCAAAAACCAATCCCGTCCGCCCCGGTGCGTCACATAAAAACGGCATCGGGGGCAGCGGCCCAATTTTGGCATCGTTTCTTTCCACGGTCAAAACGCGCTTTTCTTATGGAAAACAATCAAATTTTCATCAAAACCTGTCTTTTGGTGGCCGGTTTTGTGGCCATTTCGGCGGCTGGGTTTCCGGTTTTTTTGAACAAAAACAATGGGTTTGCCACCAATGCGAACCGCGAGTTCCGGGTTCGGCATGCTTCCGATTTGCCAAAAGAAATTGCACGCAAGCTACGGCGCGATGCCGCACGCCTCGCCCTGCGCCTCGAATCTGACAAGGACGACCTCCGGTACCTGTCGGCCTATATCCCCAAGGGCAATTCCGACCAGCTTTTCAACGCGCTTGCGGGCATTTACCAGACCGAGGCGACGGCGCAAAAACTCGAAAAGTGCAATTTGCACACCTTCCCGAACCCCAGCATCGACCATTGCGTCATTATTTATGACAAAAACATCGCGTGGGCCAGGCCGCTCGCGCAGGGCATCAACGAGACCAATTCGCCCCGCATCAACGAGCTTTTGGACAAGTACAACCTCGTCATCGAAAAGCACGTCAACTGGACGGACGCGCAGGACGCGATCACCATCCGCAGCCGCGACCCGCTCAACATGGCCGCCGTCGCCAACGAGTTCAACAATGTCGAGGGCGTAGCCGAATTTGACCTCGGCATCCCCAAAATTTTGGGGAACGACATCAATGCGCGCCGCTCCTCGGGCGGTTGGGACATCGATTATGTCCTCCGTTTTGGCTCCTGGTCGACCGGAAAAGGGAAACAGCACGTCTGGAAATACCGCGTCGGCGATGCCGGAAAGGTGCAATTTTTGGGCGAGAGCGGCGATGAAGTGCCGGCTTGGATGCAATGTGGCATGCCCGGGCTTGTGAACAATTTTGCCTCGAAAGGTTGAGGAATTGTTCAATTGAGGAATCGGGGCATTGATAAAAAAACAGAGGGCAACTCGTTGGTAATCAGCGAGTTGCCTTCTGTTTTTGATAAAAAACAGAAGGCAACTCGTTGGTAATCAGCGAGTTGCCTTCTGTTTTTTATCAAAAACCGGGATTGGATATC
>JANOQP010000941.1:0-1684 GCA_031414895.1 Saprospirales bacterium | reverse complement strand
ACTCGGCAATTTGAACTTGTCGGCCATCATTTTCATCTTGTCCGTCACCGAAAAAGTGTAGATCACCTTGCCCGACAGTCCTTTATATTTATGCAAATACAAAAGGAGGAGGAGCAAAAGATGGTGGCTATCGACAAAATTTCCGTCCTCGTCGTACATCCCGATGCGGTCTGCGTCGCCATCGTTGGCGAGGCCGACGGTGATCTTCGGGTTCTTTTTGATGAGTTCGGCGAGGCCGCGCAAATTTCGATCAATTGGCTCCGGCGCAAAGCCCTTAAAACCGGGGTTGTCGTCGCAACGGAGGGCGACCACGCCGGGCAGGAGTTTTTTCACGACACGCTGGCCGGCGCCATACATGGCATCGTAGCCGATCTTGAAACCAGCGTTTTTGATGGCTTTCAGGTCAAAGGCGGCGCGGACCTGTTTGATGTACATCGTTTCGAGGTCGATATATTTGAACTGCCCTTTTTTGACCATTTCGGCGATGGTCGGCAGGTTTTTGTCGGTCGGTTTTTCGGGGATCAGTGCCTCGACCTCCGAAATATCGGACGGGATGGTCGGCCCGCCATAGGCAGATTTCAACTTGAAGCCATTGTACGACGGCGGGTTGTGGCTCGCCGTGATGACGATACCGAGGTCGCTTTTCGATTTGACGACCCCGAGCGAGACCATCGGCGTGCTGACAAAACCCTTCGCGAGGGCCACTTTTATCCCGTGAAGGCCGAGGACGCGGGCCGTCGTTTCGGCAAAAAGCTCGCCCGCGAACCGGCAGTCGTGGCCGATGACGGCGCGTTTCATGCCCCGGTTTTTCATGAAAAGCGCGGTCGCCTCGGCCACGCGCATCACGTTGTCGACGGTGTATTCTTGGGCGATGATGGCGCGCCAGCCGTCGGTGCCGAATTTAATTTTTGTCATGATAGTTGAAAATTTGAGTTGTTTCGGTAAAAATTCACGGACTTTGCCGCTGTTCCGGGGGACGTGCAAAAGTGGTTTGCCGCAATGGAAAATCGGTTTTCGCGCCCTTTTTTTCTTTTTAAAAATTAAACTTGGCAATTGCTGCCAACCTCCCTTTCAGTCAAAAAAACGCACCAACCCCAAACCCCATTGAATGTCATTCCGTAGGAATCTGCCCAAAAGCTGGCTCGAAACTTAAATTCAAAAAGCCTCTTGGTTTTAAGGTTCGTGCTGGAATCCGGTCAGATTCCTACGGAATGACATTCAACTGGGGCTCAAGATTTGCGTTTTGAAAAAACAGGAAGGGACAAGATTTTTCCAAAAAATGCCCTTTTCCGCCCTTTCCGACACGCATTTCATGAAGCTCGCCATCCGCGAGGCCCAAGCCGCTTTTGAGGCCGGCGAGGTCCCCGTCGGCGCGGTCATCGTCTGCCAAAACCAGATCATCGCCCGCGCCCACAACCAGACCGAGCAACTGACCGACGTGACGGCCCATGCCGAGATCATCGCGCTGACCGCCGCCGCGCAGGCCCTCGGCTCGAAATACCTCGACGAATGCACCCTTTATGTCACCCTCGAGCCCTGCACAATGTGCGCCGGTGCGCTCGCATGGGCGCAACTTGGTCGGCTCGTTTTCGGCGCGGCGGACGAAAAGCGCGGTTTTTTGAAACACGGAAAGGAGCTTTTGCACCCAAAAACAAAGATGGAAATGGGCATCCTGATGGAGGAG
>JANOQP010000940.1:0-1996 GCA_031414895.1 Saprospirales bacterium | reverse complement strand
AGCCGATCCAGGCCGTTTTGTTCCAGTTGGCGAACGAATATTGGGTCAGTTTTGCGCTCAACGACTACCTTTTTGACAAAAAATACGTCTTCGTGCAGGGCGCGGTGGACGAGATGAACTTTACCGAGATACCGTTTTTGGGCGGGCGGAAAGGGGTGATGATCCGGTGAAATCGGATATTTTGAAATTGGATTTTGGGATATTGATCGTGCGAAAAAGCGGGTTTTTATCTCAAAAACGCCAAAACGCCCGACAGACCGCGGCGCGACCTTAACCGCAGGTTTTTCGCGAATTTTTTATTGTAGGTTTCAATCACCTCGGCCTCGTACTCCTTAAAAAATTCGGGGTCGAAATTGGCGAGGCCGAGGTTTTCCAAAACAGTCTCGATATGCACCCCGTCGCGCAACCACCGTTCGCAGACCTCGTGCCGATAGCGGATGCCGAGGAGGTTGAATCCGAGCGTTTTGCCCGATTTTTCATCAAAAATGATGCGAATGGAGCGTTTTTCGTCCAAATCTTTCCAAAAAACATCCACCTGGCCGTCGCCCAATTTCGCCCGCACATCGCCATAAACCTGATATTCGATGTCAAAAAACTTGGCCGAATTGAACCAGATTCCCGGATCGTATTCGATTGCGCATTCCGAAATGTTTTTCGCGACAGCTTCGCCCATCATCCGCCCAGTGTACCAAACGGCCTCGATGGCCCGACGGCCCGGTTTTGGGTTTTTCAGTTCCGCGCAATCGCCGATGGCCCAGACATTTTCGAGGTTCGTTTTTAAGAATTCGTCCACCAAAATGCCCCGGTTCAACTCAAGGGCGGTGTTTTTCAGGAAGTCGATATTTGGCGAAACGCCGACGGTCAGGCCGACAAAATCGCAGTCGATTTTTTCGCCCAGATTGGTGATGACGGCGGCCACGCGGCCATTTTCGCCGGGCAAAATTTCTTTTAGTTCGGTCTGCAAACGGAGGTCAACATGATGCTCACGGATATGTCGGGAGATCATTTCGGCCTCTTCTTTTGGCAAGATATTGTCCCAAAATTCGTCCTCCCGCACCAAAAAGGTCACCGGTATTTGCCGCGACAAAAACATCTCCGCCATCTCGATTCCAATCAGCCCGCCGCCCACGATGACCGCCCGGCGGATGCCTTTTTGCGATGCCAATTCCATCGTTTCGAGGTCTTGTTTATGGTAGAGCCCCTGAACGCCGGTGAGGTCTTGACCGGGCCAGCCGAACTTGTTGGATTTTGAACCCGTGGCCAATATCAAATGGTCGTAACTGATTGGTTCTAGGGAAGTTAGATGCAATTTTTTATTCTCAAAATCAATCGTTTTCACGACATCGCGGACGCGGGTGATGCGGTTTTTCCACCAAAAATCATCTTCATACGGCTTGATATTTTCCCATTTCATATGGCCCATATAGACGTACATCAGCGCGGTTCGGCTGAAAAAAAAGAGCGATTCCGAGCTGATGACCGTGATCTCGCAATCGCTCAATTTGCGCAGCGACCGCGCCGCCGTCGTGCCTGCGATACCGTTTCCGAGGATGGCTACTTTCATTTTTTTGGATTTTTTTTGTTGCCCAAAATATTTACGGCAAAACTAAACCACCGGATTGGGCGTAGGTTTTTTGTCCGAAAAAAGAAAAACCCGTCGTCCGGGCCGGGACGTTCATTGGCTGCCATTTTGTTTCAAAAAAAATTGGCACGATTTTTTGGGCTTTACAAATTACAACAAATTATAATCCTTTTCCCATGTCTACTATCCAACCTTCCCCGAAGAAAAAACCCGGGCATTTCACCAATTGGCTCTCTTTTTTGAGCGGCAACGAGGATGCCATGCTGGCCCTCGTCCTCGCCTCCGAATGGAAGCCCGAGGCCGCCCCGCGCAACCGCCTTTTTTCAAAACCGCAGATGCACGTTAGTGGCCATGTCGTCCAAATCATCACGATGCCGGGGCAGGTTTCGCAGGCTTGATTTTTTAAGGCAAAAG
>JANOQP010000939.1:0-2370 GCA_031414895.1 Saprospirales bacterium | reverse complement strand
CGCACCGGGTATATCGGTTTTGACCCGACGGGCGCATCGATGGGCCTCGGAAATTATGTCCAAATAATGCTGCTCACTTTTTTCCAGCAGGCGGGACATCGGCCCATTTATCTCGCGGGCGGCGCGACGGGCAGGGTTGGCGACCCTTCGGGCAAAAGCACCGAAAGGGTCTTGATGGCCGCCGAAGAGTTGGATTCGAACATCGCCGTTTTCGAGGCGCAGGCACAGAAATTCATCAATTTTAAGACCGGTCCGAACAGTGCCTTGATGGAAAACAACCTCCATTTTTATGAAAATATGGGCGTTTTGGACTTCCTCCGCGATGTTGGGAAGCACCTAACGGTCAATTATATGATGGCAAAAGATTCGGTCAAAAACCGCCTCGAACGCGAGGGAGAAGGGCTTTCGTTCACCGAGTTCAGCTACCAACTTTTGCAGGGTTTTGACTTCACGAAGCTGTTTCAAAAGCACGGCTGCACGATCCAAATGGGCGGTTCCGATCAATTTGGCAACATCACGACGGGCGTTGAACTGACGCGCCGCATCGCCGAGGGCAAGGTTTTTGGCATCGTTACGCCGCTTTTGACAAAATCCGACGGCTCTAAATTTGGGAAATCGGAATCGGGAAACATCTGGCTCGATGCCCAAATGACCAGCCCATATCAGTTTTATCAATTTTGGATAAATGCCGCGGACAGCGACGTGCCGAAACTTTTCCGCTATTTTTCATTGAAAAAAAAGTCGGAGATCGAGGGCATCGAAGCTGCCGGGGATATCCAATCGCAAAAAAGGGTTTTGGCCGAGGAAATCACCCGGCGCGTCCATTCGGACGACGATTTTGAGCGGGTCTTGCGCGTGAGCCAAATGATCTTTGATACAAAAATGGACGGCGCGACGCTCTCGAAAATGGACCTCAAAACCCTCGAAGCGGTCGCCGCGGAAATCAGTTCGCCCGAGATTGGGGCCGGTTTTTTGGAAAACGACGGCATCGGCATCGTCGAGTTTTTGGTGAAAACCGGGATTTGCCAGTCAAATACCGATGCCCGAAACGCGCTGAAAGGCAACGCGATTTCCATAAACAAAGAGAAAATCAGCGACCAAAACGGGCGGGTTTCATCCAAAAACCTGCTGCACGCCACTTTTTTGATGGTCGAAAACGGGAAGAAAAACAAGTACCTTGTGCGGGTCGCGGGCTGATAAATGCAAATGCAAGCTCAAATGCATTTGAACCTATTTCAACAAATCCTTCAAGATTGCCTCCGCCGCGTCGCGCTCTTTTTTTCGCTCGACAAAAACGGGCGGCCGCACCCGTTCGGCGCAATTTTGAACCTCGCAACGTTCGCAAGTCACGCCAACCTCGCGGGCCTGAATGGCCGGGTCGCTCAAAAAACGGATCGTGTTTTTCAGGTTTTCATCCATTTCCATTGCAAAAAATGCGGCCACGTTCCGGGCTGGGTTTCCCGTCTGGCGGGCAATCGTGAGGCAGGCATATTCCTCGCCCGTGTCGTGAAAAACGATGCGGCTGGCATCGGCCATGACCCCGATTTTTTGGCCGTCGCCCCTGTTTTCGGCGAGTTTTTTCGACAAAAAAATGGGGGGCCAACGGCGGCAATAATGCTCGCGGCTGGCGTTTGCATGGGGCAGGTGGCGGCGGTTGAAATGCAGCTCTTTTTCAATCTCGAAACCGTTCGAATCGGTCTCGTGGATGAGGCGCAGGTAAAAAAGTTTGTGCAGCCCAAACGAGTGCGCCATCAAATTGAACCGTTGGAAAATGACCTCCGGCCCCACCTGATATTGTGCGCCGAGGCCGAGCAAAAACCGACCGCCGTCCCATTTTTCTTTTGAAAAATAGGTTTTCAACTGCTCGACAAACGCGTTTTTGTTGACCAAAAGGGCGACCGCAAAATAGTCCGCCTTGAAATCGTTGAGGACTTCGTCGAAGCTGTTTGGCCGAAAATTGCGGTGCGAAAACGGCCGTTCTTTCAAACCTAACTCATTGAATGCCAGTTCTTTGGCCAAAATAAACGCCGATTGGCTGTCGCGCATCCCGGGATTGAGCAACAGCCTTTTTTCGGTCGGGACGTACACGGCGCGGAGTTTTTCCAGCACCGGGAAACCCGTCAAACCGTCCCATTCGATTTGATAGCCGAACTCATTTTGGAGCAATTCGGCAAGCCTGTTTTTTTCAACAAAACCGTTTTGCAGGAGGTTGTTTTTTTCTGAAAAACTGGCCGCCGCCTGCTCGATGGACTCAAAATAATTGAGGTGCATCTCCTGCCAGGCCCGGAGCGCGGCGAGGTAAAAATGCTCCTCGTTGATCGAATAATTGCGGGCGATCTCGACCAATGCACCGATGAACGCGCCCACTTT
>JANOQP010000938.1:0-1931 GCA_031414895.1 Saprospirales bacterium | reverse complement strand
GCACTATTCGCTCCGCCGGGACCTCCAACAATTGACTTGGGAACACGCGCTCACCCATGAAAAAGGCGCGTTTGCTCGGTGATCCTTTACGTTTGCTCATTTTTCAATAAAACAAGTTTGGCAAAATCCCCAATTTCACCCGCCCAAAAAGGCATTGGTGGCGGGGTTACATTTTTTAGAAGAAATTTCGCCGCGAATTGGCGGTTTGATACCCGTTACTATTTTTACCCTGAAAATTGACCGACCAGCAGGAGGAAATTTTTTGGGTTTTCCCTAAAAAAGTTTTTTGCCCCGCCCACCAAAAACGCTCCGCGCCGCATCTATCGGCAAACGCGTTTTCAACGGAAGGCGCGGCAGGAAGCGAAAATTGGGCAGGCCTGAAAAAAAATTGGGTGGCAGGTGGGTCATTGAACCATTGACTTTTTCAAAAATTTATTCACTAAACCTAAATTTTTTCAGTAATGACAGCAGCAAAGACCACTGTGGCCACGCAACAACAACCCAAATCGGACATGTTCGCGATGCTTGCAATCCCGATCTGTTTCGTTCTCGCAGTCCTGATCTACAAGTTTGTTTTCGGAAACGCCAACAACTTCATCGACGGCAACATCGAGAAAGACCCCGTGGGCAGCCCCTCCTCGAACCACTATTTCGGGGTGATCTACAAAGGCGGTTTCATCGTGCCGCTCCTTTTGACCTCGCTTTTCGTCGTAATCGTGGTCTCCATCGAGCGTTTTATGACCCTCGGAAAGGCAGCTGGCGGCGGAAATATTGACGGTTTCGTCCGCGGCGTGAAAGGTTTCCTTGACCGTGGCGATGTCAACGGCGCAATCGCGGCATGCGATAAGCAGCGCGGCTCGGTCGCAAATGTGGTTCGCGCAGGCCTCCACAAATACGGCGAAATGACCTCGACAACCGGCATGGACCGCGACCAAAAAGTGCTCGCCATCCAAAAAGAGGTCGAGGAAGCAACGACCCTCGAAATGCCCGCACTCGAACGGAACCTCAATATCTTGGCAACCATCGCTTCGGTCGCCACGCTTTTGGGACTTCTTGGGACGGTTTTGGGTATGATCCGTTCGTTCGGCGCACTCGCCAACGCTGGCGCACCGGATTCGACGGCACTCGCAACGGGTATCTCCGAGGCGCTCATCAACACGGCGCTCGGTATCGGCACGTCGTTCTTCGCGATCATCGCGTACAATATGTTCACGGCAAAAATTGATGCCATGACCTATCGCATCGACGAATCCGGCTACAGCCTCACACAGTCTTTTGCATCCAAACACAAGTGAGTTAATGGGATAATGGGGGGAATTTGAGAATGAGATATTCTGCAAAATCCCGCGCAACACATTAGCACATTAACCAATTAGCAAATTGTAATTATGTCAAAAGCCAAAATCAAACGGCACAGCACGAACATAGACATGACCGCCATGTGCGATGTCGCGTTCCTCCTGCTGACGTTTTTCATGCTCACGGCCAAGGCCAAGCCTGTCGAAACGGTGACCATTGACACGCCGTCCTCTATTTCGGACACGAAACTGCCCGATTCGGACATCATGACGCTCTCGGTGGATGCAAAAGGCAAGACGTATTTCAACGTGGACAACCCGAAGTTCCGCATGGGTCTCATCCAAAAGATGAACACCGACTATGCGATGAACCTCGCCCCGGAGGAAATGCTCGCCTTCACCCGCCTCGGCAGCATCGGCGTGCCACGGGCGCAGCTCAAACGGTTCCTGTCGCTCGACGGCTCGGAGCAGGCCAAAATCGAGGTCCCCGGTGTCCCTTCGGATACGGCGAACAACGAGCTTGGCCCCTGGATCCAGGCGGCGCGTTATGCCAGCGGCAATGCTTATCGCATCGTCGTGAAAGGCGACGGGCAGGCAGAATATCCGGCGGTCGCACGGGTCATCGCCACGTTG
>JANOQP010000937.1:0-2792 GCA_031414895.1 Saprospirales bacterium | reverse complement strand
TTTTTCAAAAAAGGTGATGCTGAATTTGAAGTTTTTCGGGAAGAAAAGCGCGGAAAAAATGCGGTTCGTTTCAATCGAGTTGATGTGGAAACTGATTTCCCGAAACTGATTCCGCACTTTTTGCAGTTCGAAAACGAGTTGAAAAAAAGACAGGACGTTGGCGACCATTGGACTAATCTTCGGAATTGTGATTTTGCGAACTCATTTGAAAAGCCAAAAATCATCTGGGGCGAATTGTCAGACAAGCCAAAATTTGCATTCGATTCTGACAAAAACTATTTGAACAACAGCATTTTTTTCCTGACTGGAAAACATCTCAAATTGGTTTTGGCAATCTTGAATTCACGGCTGTCAGAATGGTATTTCAATGAAATTTCAACGACCTCGGGCATGGGCACGAACCGTTGGCTCAAATACAAAATCGAGCAATTCCCCATCCGCGAGACCACCGCGCCCAATGAAAAAAGCATCGAGCAAACGGTTGATTTCATCCTCCACGCCAAAGCCCAAAACCTCGCCACCGCGACCCTCGAACGCGTGCTCGACGGCATGGTGTGCGAGTTGTATTTTCCAGTGATGATGAAAGAAAAGGAGATAGACATCCTCGGTCAGGTGGAAAAGGACCTGGCGGGTTTTGCGGGTTTCGAGTCGCTCGGCGAGGCGGAAAAGGGCGCGGCGGTGGGTCGTTTGCAGGCACTTTGGACGCATCCGGAGAGCGTGGTGCGCAACCGGGTGGCGTTGATGGCGGTGCGGAGCGCGGATGTTTTGGGGGTTATTTTGGCGGGGAAATGAGGAAGGGGAGGGCCTAAAAAAACGAAACCCGATAGTTTGAGTTGCCTCAGGGACTACCGGGAATAAGATGGGGCAAAGGTATGTCTATCATTTAAGGAAACAAAATATGCGCTTTCAGGAGTTTGAAAAAATCATGTCGCCGGGTCGGATGAGCCGCTATTTGGCAGCGTGCGGCGGCAATTCAAAGCGTGCAATGACTTTGTACCGGCTCAATCTGCGGCTCTCGCAGGAGATGTTCACGGTCATCAGTTGCTTCGAGGTTTCGTTGCGAAATGGGATAAACGTGCATTATTCAGCCACTTTGGGGCATGATTGGTTGCTCCAAAATGCCCAGCCGAACGGATGTTTTGACAATTGGAATTGCCGACAAACCGCGCAGGCCATCCAGGAGGAAGTGCGCTCGCTCGGCGCGAGGTATGCCCACGACAAAGTGGTTGCTGGGCTTGGATTTGGGTTTTGGCGGTTTTTGTTCGCGCCGCAACAGTATCAAAGTGCGGGCAACAACCTGTTGCGCATTTTTCCATCAAAGCCAATCAGTACCGCCCAGACACAATACAACCAACGTTTTGTGTTCAACCAATTGGCCAAACTGAACGAAGTCCGAAACCGCATCGCGCATCATGAACCCATTTGTTTTTTGCCCAGTCAGCCCATCAAGGATACGACTTACGCAAGGCAACACTACGGGCTGATTTTACAGTTGTTTCAATGGATGAATATTGACGAATCGGCACTTTTGTATGGTTTAGACCATATCAATCGGGTCTGTGAAGATATTGATGCGCTATAAAAGCGTTGCCTTGATGGCGGTGCGGAGTGCGGATGTTTTGGGGGTTATTTTGGCTGGGAAATGATTTAAAAAACAAAAATTACGATGGAAAATAACGAAAAAGCAACAACCAGTTTGGTATCGGTCATCAAAGAACTGATCGAAAACAGCAAGCAAAACCTCGCCGTTTCGGTCAATGCCGAGATGACGATGCTGTATTGGCATATCGGAAAACGCATCAACGAAGAGATATTGGGCCACGAGCGGGCAGAATATGGCAAACAGGTCGTGCAGCATTTATCCGAACAATTGAGCCAATCGTATGGCTCCGGTTGGAGTTCGCGCCACCTGCATTTTTGCATCAAGTTTGCGGAAGTGTTTCCGGAAATCCAAATTGTGAACACGCTGTGTTCACAATTGAGTTGGTCGCATTTGCGGCTGATTACGCCGATGGACGGCGAACTGAAACGCCTGTTTTACCTCGAAATCTGCAAACTGGAACGTTGGAGCGTGCGGACATTCCGGGAACGCATCAACTCGATGCTCTACGAACGGACGGCGATCAGTAAAAAGCCCGACGAAACGGTGCTGAACGACCTGGCTTTGTTGCAAAATGAGCACCGGTTGAGCGCGGATATGGTGTTTCGCGACCCCTATTTTTTGGATTTTTTGGGGCTGAAAGACACCTATTCGGAGAAGGATCTGGAGTCGGCGATCTTGTCGGAACTGCAAAGTTTCCTCATCGAACTGGGTTCTGATTTTGCGTTCGTGGCGCGGCAAAAACGCATTGTGATTGACCATGATGATTACTACATGGACCTGTTGTTTTATCACCGGCGGCTAAAATGTTTGGTGGTGATTGACCTGAAATTGGGCAAATTTGAGGCGGCGGACAAAGGTCAAATGGAACTTTACCTGCGCTGGTTGGCGCAAAACGATGTCGTGGAAGGCGAAAACCCACCGATTGGGCTGATCCTTTGTGCGCACAAAAATGAAGAGCACGTTGAGTTGCTGCAATTGGACAAAAGCAATATCAAGGTCGCCGAATACCTGACGAAATTGCCCGACCTGAAATTATTGGAATCCAAACTGCACCAATCCATCGAACGGGCCAGGAACAGGTGGGCGCAACGGGCAGGCGGGCAGGGGCAATGATTCAACCAAAAATCAATCAAAAAGATGAAACAGGCATCACAAATCATCATTTATCTAACCGAGTCGGGCGAGACGA
>JANOQP010000936.1:0-1982 GCA_031414895.1 Saprospirales bacterium | reverse complement strand
GTCCGGGCCAATTTGTTCACTTCGACCTCGTATTTTGACGGAAAATATCAGAAAGCATCGGTCAGGGTGGGCTACGAAAACAGATCGGTCGAGGGCATCCTGATCGAGAGCGTGCCGAAATGGATCAGCCGCAACGGTTTTTCGGTGAAATACAAAAAAGTGGGCCTTTCCGCGCTTTACAGCTACACCGCTTCGTCGTTCGCCGATGCGCTGAACACCGAAAAGCCCTCCGCGAACGGGTCGGTCGGCCTCGTGCCGGCATATGGCCTGATGGACCTGAACCTTTCGTGCAAAATATTGGAAAACCTGACCGCCCGTTTGAGCGTGAGCAACGTGACGGACGAGCAATATTTCACGAAAAGGCCGTCGTTTTATCCGGGGCCGGGCGTTTGGAGCTCCGATGGCCGGAGCATGAACGTGAGCGTTTCGATAAAACTTTGATGGTTTTGTTTTTGCGGCCAAATGAGGCGGTGACTTAAAGTCACCGCCTCATTCTTCGTTATAGCCCCATTTTCCACCACAAAAATCTTGAAATCCGCCGGAAACTCCCGCAAAATGGCCTCCGTCCGCGTCGCGTGGGTGTCGGTGATGAACACCTGCCCGAACGCGTTTTCAATCAAAAGGCCGATCAAACTGGCGACCCGCTGTTCGTCCAATTTGTCAAAAATATCATCGAGCAAAAGGATCGGTGGCGTGCCTGTTTGCTCGCGCAAAAACTGGTATTGCGCCAACCGGAGCGCGAGCAAAAAGGACTTCAACTGGCCCTGCGAGGCCCATCTTTTTGCGGGCTGTCCATCAAGTTTGAATGCGAGGTCGTCGCGGTGCGGGCCATCGGTCGTGCGTTGGAGGAAGCGGTCCTTTTCGAGGTTTTTTTGGAGGATGCCCGCCAAATCCATCGTTGCGAGCGGCGATTCAAAAGTCAGTTCGACGCGCTCGCGGCCCCCGCTTATTTTTTCATAAAAGGATTGGAACAGCCCGCTGAAATTTTCCACAAAAGTTTTCCGGTGCTCAAAAATGACGGCCGACGGGGCCGAAAGCTGCCAATCAATCGCCTCCAAAAGCGCGGCATCGAATGTTTTTTCTTCCCAAAAACTTTTTAAAAGCGCGTTCCGTTGGCGCAGCAATTGGTTGAAAATCAACAAGTTGGACAAATAAACCGGATAAATCTGCGAAAGGGTCGCATCCAAAAAACGCCGCCGCTCCTCGCTCCCTTCTTGCACCAAACGCACATCGTCCGGCGCGATCATCACGACCGGGAATTGCCCAATATGGTCGGCAAAACGGGCGATCGGGACACCATTTCGCTCCAATTCCTTCCGTGCGGGCGGCTGCATTTTGGCGACAACCTGCTCGCGGTCGCCGTTTTTTTCAAAAATGCCGTCGATGCGAAAAAACGCCTCGCCCTGCCGGACGAGCAATTTATCGGCGTTGCCGGAATGGCTTTTTGACAAACAAAGGAAATGGATGGCATCGAGGATATTGGTCTTGCCCATCCCGTTCAGCCCGGTCAGGCAATTGAGCCGCGCTGAAAAATCGAGCGTCTGGGCGGCGTAATTTTTGAAATTCGTCAATTTGAGGGTCTGCAAAAACATTCGGCAAAGGAATGCAAAATCAAAAAGCCTTCGCCCGTTCCGCCTCAACTTCTTTCACCGTTTTCGGGATCGGGTTGCCGAGCGTCCGTGCGCCATTTTCGGTGACCAAACAATTGTCCTCGATGCGGATGCCGCCGAAATTTTTCCATTTTTCAAGCTTTTCATACTGTATCCATTGTTTGAACTTGCCCTCTGTCCGCCATTTTTCGATCAGTTCGGGGATAAAATAAATGCCCGGTTCGACGGTCAGGACCATGCCCGGTTCGAGTTCGCGGGCCAGCCGGAGCGAGCGAAGGCCGAGTTGCGTGGATCGTTTCATGCCCGGTCGATAGCCGACATGCTGTTCGCCAAGGTCTTCCATATCGTGGACATCGAGGCCGATCGCGTGGC
>JANOQP010000935.1:0-2924 GCA_031414895.1 Saprospirales bacterium | reverse complement strand
CGCCGTAAAATCTTTGACTCGGTCAGGGCCTCGTCGGCCTCAGGAAGGTGCGAGGCACAAATTTTGCCGTCGCGCCATGCGATGGCGCAGGTTCCGACTGGAGTGGGGAAGACGGTGTAGTGTGAGGTCATTGTCTACTCTCACCTGCCCAATCGGTCATTGCGCAGCGTCGATGGCTTTGAGGTGGCCGGAACTGGCATATTCCAACAGTGCACGGTCTGCCGTCACGATGGCCAAGCCACCGAGGCGGGCAGTCGCAACGAGAAAACGGTCAGCCGGATCGCTGTGCAAGTCTCCCGGAAGATTTACTGATTCCATGGCAGTCGGCGCGTCCAGCGGTATCGTTTGCCATGCCGGGTGTCTTGAGGCTTTGGCAAACCAGTCCTGCGCAGGCTCGCCCAAATCAAGCCCGTCGGGGACTTGGCGCGGCGGGTTTGCCTTGATTTCTTTTGAAAGGAGTTCGAGGATTTCCTTTTGGTTCAAAAGGACTGAATTGCCATCGAAACCAGCATAGACCAGTTCGTATTTTGGGTAGCGGCCCAGCTCGCGGCCCAATTTTTTGGTCGGAAAACCGAGGAGCGCGACCACGCCGTCGGTGGGCAAAAATTCGGGGTTTCGGATGAAGCCGGAATAGACACCGCGCGGCATTTGCTGGTAAAAAAGGCCGGGCTTTTTAAGCTCGACAGCGAGGTCTTGCCGGAATTTTTCGAGCGAGAGGTCGTCGAAGCCGAACTGTTCATCGCTCGTTTCGATATCGTCCCACGAATCTTGCATTTGCTTCATCATGCGCTCCTTTTGCATCGTTTCGAGGAGGTCGCCGTCGTTCATTTCCTCAAAAGATTTTGAAAAACGGGCAGGCACTTCCGCGCCCGCCAGCCGCATGAGCGACATCTTTTTTTCGATGCGTTTTTGGAGGTCGAGATAGGCGTTGATATTGTCGGTCGGCCAAAAATTGATGCCAAAAATCTGTTCGTTCGGCGAGCCAAGCCGGTCGATCCGCCCGAACCGTTGGATGACACGGACGGGGTTCCAATGGATATCGTAATTGATGACGAGGTCGCAATCCTGCAAGTTTTGCCCCTCGGAAAGCGCGTCGGTGGCAATCAAAATATCGAGCGGCTGGGCGAGGGTTTTTGCGGTTCGGGCATCGTTTTTTTCGGCCCAAATTTTCCAATCCTCAAATTGTTTTCGGGTCGGATCGTCGGGCGCGGGGCTGAATTTATCCCATTTTTTCTCCTTAAAAAGTTTGGTGAACGGCGCGAACCGCTGCAAAATCGGCTCGAAATTTTTGTGCTTCGTGTCATCGTCGCAGACGAGCGAATGGTCGCCCGCGACCATCGCAAATCGGTCGAAGCCACGTTTTCCAAGTTGGTCAAAAAGGTATTTTGCGGTGTCCCGATAGACCGTGAACAGGAGGATTTTCGGGTTTTTGTGGTTGAGGCCGAGTGCACGTTTTTCCTTTATTTTCTGCAAAAGGGTTTCGAGTTTTTCATCCTTGCTCGTGGTCGATTTTTCGGCGGAGATGTTTTTTTGGAATTTTTCGAGATTGCTGGCAAGCACATCGAGGGCTTTGAGGTCGGCTTTGAGGTCTTTCTTAAAATCGTTCAGGTGCCCCGCCGCCGCGATGTCCGAGATTTTGACCTTCCTTTTTTTGCCAATTGAAAAAGCGTCGAGCGCGGTCGTCAGTTCGTCGTCGTCCTCAAAAAGCGGCATTTGGTCGCCCGCATTGAAGGCAGCATTTTTCTTTTCTTTTTCAAAATTTTTGATCTGGTCGAGCGCGTTTTGGTGGTGCGCCCTGATTTTTTCGATGGTATTCTGAAAAGCCGCCCACGAACTTTCAAGGCGTTTGACCATCAAAATGTACATCATTTTGACCAAAAAGAAGTCGCGCCGCTTTTCGTCTTCGAGAAAAGAGGCCGGGTCGTCGTTGTCATCGAGATAAAGCGAGGGCATATAGCCCGACAGTTTTGGCGGAAATTCGTTGAACAGTTCTTCAAAACTCTCATAATCACCGATTTCCTTCGGGGTGACAAAGAGGTTTTGGGGCGGCATTTTTTTCGGGAAATCCAGCCCGTTTTGCATCCCCTCGATCATCGGTCGGGTGCGGGCGACGGTCAGCGAATCGGTCAGTTGAAAAAAGGGCGCGGGCAACGATTTGACAAAATCCGAAATCTGCGGCTTCGGTTTGAGCGACCACTCGCGGAATTTCCGTTCTGCCACCCGGAATGTGTAATCGAGGTTTTTGATGCCGAGCGTTTCGTTGAAGCCCTTCACATCGCCGCGCACCATGAGCTTGAACTGGTTGCGGATGTCCTGCAAACTGTTGTTGATGGGCGTTGCCGAGAGCAAAAGCACCTTCACGTCCTCGTTTTCGCGGAGTATTTTTTCGACGAAAAACTGGTATCGGCTCGATTTGTCGTTGCGGAGGTTGTGGCTTTCGTCCACGACGATGAGGAGCGGTTTTTCGTTCGTGAAATATTTGTCGCCCCGGTCGGTGTATTTTTCAAAACGCTCGTCCTGCAAATCGGTGTGGAAACGGATAAAATATTCAAAACCATCGGCCTCGAAGCGCGAATCGTGGTTTTTTTTGAACTGTTGCCAGTTGTGCTGCAATTTTTTGGGGCATATCAAAAGGACCTCGCGCCCGAGCATTTGGTAATATTTCATCACCGCGAGGGCCGTCCAAGTTTTGCCCAAACCGACGGCATCGGCGAGGATGGCACCGTTGTAGCTTTTGAGCATTTTGATGAGGCTGAGCGCGCCTTTTTGCTGAAAATCAAAGAGCGCACGGAAAATTTCGGTGTTTTCGAGCCGACCGATCTGTTTTTGAAATTCGAGGTCATTGTCCGTTTGGCTGAGATCGCCAAAAAGCTCGAAAAGCATCTTGAAATAGATGGATTCGGGGGTGTATTCGGCGAAAATGC
>JANOQP010000934.1:0-1700 GCA_031414895.1 Saprospirales bacterium | reverse complement strand
AAATCGCCTTCCTCTCCTCACGCACTCAAAAACCCACACACTCACGCACTCTACAAGTGAACCACCTCGCCCATTTTCACCTCTCTTTTGGCCAGCCCGACCTCATCATCGGTAATTGGGTGGCCGATTTTATCCAGCATTCGGAGCTGCCAAACTATTCGGCGGGCGTTCAGCGGGGGATTTATTTGCACCGAAAAATAGACAGTTTTTCGGACGATCATCCGTTGATGCGCGAAGCTGCGGCACGGCTGCGGCCTTTTTTGGGGAAATACGCGAAGGTTTTTGTCGATATTTTCAACGACCATTTATTGGCCGTTTCGTGGGCCGAATGGTCTGATTTGCCGATCCAAGGTTTTTCAAAAAACATCTATACCGTTTTGGAAAACCGTGCGGGTGAACTGCCCATTGACCTCCGCGGGCGAACCCAAAAAATGATCGCGGCTGATTGGCTGAACGGTTATTCGACCGAAGAAGGGATGGATTTTGTGTTCAAAAAATTCAAACAGCGGATGGCCGGGAATGCGTTTTTCCAAAAGGCAAACCCGGATTTGGACGGGGCGTTTCGGTATTTTTTTGAGGAAAAAGAGGTGTTTTTGGCGGAATTCAGGCCGTTTTTTAAAGATTTGACCGAGGTGGTCAAAAGTGAGGGCCTTCGGGAAACGCTCAATCGCTTTTAAAATCTCAATAGATAAACGGCTTGTCGAGCATTTCGGCAAGCCGTTTATTTATTGCAAAAACCAAGTTTTCCTTCTTTCACAGCACAAACGCCATGACGGGATCTGACCAACCGCTTTTTCGGTCGCGGGTGCCAATGGCGCAGACTCGGACATAATTTTCTTTCCGTGGCGACACTTTCAATGCTTTGGTAATTTTGGTGCTGTACTGGCCGTTGTGCCAAGTCTCGCGGTTGTCGTCGCTCCACTCAAAACCGTACATCGCGGCACCGTCCACTGAATCGTATTCAACAAACATTTCCCCGGAGATCAGGGTAGGCGAGCATTTCACCCCGGTTGGGATTTCGATGTCCCCCTCGCGGCGTTGGGCAACGGCCTGCGATTGCAGCCCAGCAGCAGTGATGATGGTCGGGTCGCCCGCTTTTGGGGCCATAGAGGTCACTTCGGTAGCGACAAGGTCAAGTGCATTTAAAAGCACATCTTTCGCCAAGTCCTTGCGGGCGATCTCGTCACCGCCACGGTTGGCTGCGGCGGCGAGCGCGGTAGAATAGGCAGCTTGGGCATCGCGCAAGGCCGAGGCAGACCCCTCAATGTCTTTGTAGGCAATGACATTGACTGTCCGGTTGACCACATTTTCGGAGTAGGTGTTGAGTGCGTCCTGTAAGAGGCGGGTGTAATTAGACTTGTTGCGGGGTAATTTTAAAGAAAAAGTCATAGTTCATGAATGGTCGATTAAGAAAAATTCAAGCTACTGTGTTATAAAAGTTCCACAGACCCGCTGAAACCAAAGCCAATTTATCATCAAAATCAGGTTTGCGGTTACGATAGACTTGTGACATAGAACCATACCGTTTCATTCCTCCGATTGCATGTTCAATAGCGACTCGTTTTCCAGAGAACTTCTTATTTTGTAACTATACAGCCGGTAGCCCCAGCGGGGCGGAATGTTGGTAGCACTTTCCGCCGCTTGCGTTTTGGTTAGCCCCAGCGGGGCGGAATGTTCATTTTTTGCAAATCAAGACCCAC
>JANOQP010000933.1:0-5409 GCA_031414895.1 Saprospirales bacterium | reverse complement strand
GTGCGCTGCCGCCGCCGAAAACGATGAGGATGCCGAGCAGCAAAAGCACCACCACGACCGGGAGGAGCCAAAATTTTTTGCGCTCTTTCATGAAGAGCCAGAGGTCTGTTAAAAAGTCCATGTGTGGATGGGTTTGAAGATTGATGATTGGATTGATTGATTTTTGATTTTCAACCGTGAAAAATTCGAGAGCACAACAGCCCTTTATTTGCCAAAAGTGGGCACGGCCGCCGGATCCGCCGCCGCCGCAAACGCGCCCCGATAGACAAACTTCCCCATTTCCTCCGCGCCGAGCTTCGTGAAATGCACGCCCGAGGAGATGAACAGGTCGTCCCAGTTGCCGGTGAAGGTTTTGGCGATGTCCTTTGAATCGAGCACCGTGGCGCCCATTTCGCGGGCCAGTGCGGCCCCGTTTTCGGAGAACGAGGTAAAAAAGGCCATGTGCGGCGCGGCTTTCGCCCGCGATTGCACGACGAAAATGGGCCGCGCACCATTGTCCTTGATGAGCTGGATGAAATCGCGCATGACGTGGAGATAGTTTTCGAGCATGAGCGTGTCCGTTTTGGGTGTTTCCCCGATGGCTGGGCCGCCCAAATCCTGCCGGTTCTTGGCCGCCTTTTTCTGAAAAATGGGGTTCACCACATATTCGAGCAACCGGACGATGGCGAGGTTGCGCTTGGCCCAGCGCGATTGGTCGAGGTTGGTGGCGATCTCGCCATATTTTCCCGCCTTGACCAGTTCGTGGATGTCCCTCCCGTCTTCCAGCATGGTCGCGGCGTTCAACGGTTCGTTGATGCCCAAATAAATGACGACATAATCGGGCTTGAGCACGGGCAGGTCGCGTTTTGCCCGGCGATGGGCATGGCCGGTGGACCAGCAAATGGCGCCGCCGTTGAGCACCTGATCGCCGGGGTTGTGGTTTTCGCGGAGGTTTTTTTCGAGCTGCATGGGCCAGGCCTCCTCGTTGCTCAAATTATAGCAAAAGACGATGGACCCCCCATAGACGATGCCGCGCGTCGCGCCCGGCGGTTTCGGGTTTGTGACCGGCTCGACGTTGCGGAAGCCATGGTCGTTTGTCTCGGCATTGCTGTTGTAGCCGTTGATGCTGTGGATGGCGCCCAGCTCCTTGTCGTAGGCCCAAAGGCCGTACGATTTTCCGGGCCGGGCATATTTGAGGTACAGGTAGGCGCGGGTCGCACCTTCCAAGAGCAGGAGCGGGACGATGGTCAAAAAAAGGATCGAGACGGCCCAATAGGTGGCTTTTTGCCGGGTACTTCTTATTTTCATGTTTTATGGATTCAGTTGAAGAGCAACGTGTGGAGGGTGCCCGGCACGGCCCAATGGGCGTTGTGCTGGTTGCGGTGGCCGATGGCCCGCGAGGTCTCGGACATTTTTTTCAAGAGCACCGGGTCGAGGGCCAGCCGCCGGATATTGGCCGCCAGTGCATCGGTGTCCCCGCAGGGATAGACAAATCCGTTCCGGCCGATCTGCACATCGTCGTCCGTCCCGTAGCTGCCGCAGGTATGGCTGATGACGACGGGGCAGCCCGAAAAGATCGCCTCGCTGACGGCCACCGAGTGCGGCTCGATTTCGGACGTGTGGACATAGATATCGGTGGCCGCATAAAGCCCCGGCAATTGGTGCGCCTCGATGAAGCCCGTGAAAACGGCCCGGTTGTTGGGCATCTGCGCGGCGACGGCCTTGAACGCATTTTCCCGCTCGCCCGAACCGATCAGGACGGCCACCACTTTTTTGTCCGAAATGGCCCCGACCGCTTTGACAAGGTCGGATTGCCGTTTCCAATCGACCAGTTTCCCGACCACGCTGACCATGGTTTCGTCGTCGGCTATGCCAAATTGGGCGCGGGCCTCGCGGCGCAGTTTTTCCCGGTCGGCAAAAGCGGTCTCGTAGCCATTGTAGTCGATCGGATAGGACGAACGGACGAACTTTCGGGCCGGCACGCCGTATTTCAGGTAATATTCCTCATTGGCATTGCCGGTCGTCAAAAACCAGTCGGCGGTTTTCAAGTACCTGGCGACGACCACCTTTTTGACCATTTCCTTTAAAAAAGAACGCTTGTGGCGCAGCTCGGCATCCGAAAAGAACAGCACCGGCAGCCCCCGTTTTTTGCCCCATTCGCGGGCGCGGCGCTGCAGCTTTTGCCAATAGCCATAGGTCAGGATCGCATCCGGCGCATACTGGTCGAGGGCCTCAAAAAGGGCGGGCGAATCAAGCTCCGTGGTGATCGGCAGGTCTTTGTCGCCGTTCAAAAAAACGTGCTGGAACTGGTCGAGGCCCAAGCCCTCCCAAGTGACCATCCGCTTAAAATCCGGGTCGTAATAAGGTTTTGCGCCATTGATCGAGCCAAAAAAAACGCAGATTTCCCACTGTTCCGACTTTGCCCAATTGACATAGAGCGGGCAAAAATGTTGGATCGGGTGCGAAAGCACGATGGCCAGTTTCTTCTTCATGTTGAATTTCGGGTCTACTGTTTGAACGGGCCGGCCATCAGTCCATTTTAAATTTCACGTTCCACTTTTCGCGGTTTTCGTGGTCGGGCTGTTCCGTTTTTTTGAACACAAAATCGTTGATCACCAAAAAATCCATCTCGGTCGCCATGAAACACCGATAGGCATCGTGCGGCGTGCAGACGATCGGCTCGCCGCGCACGTTGAAGCTTGTGTTCACGACGAGCGCGTAGCCCGTCTGTTTTTTGAAGGCATCGATCAGGCCGTGATATCGCGGGTTGGTTTCTTTGTGGACAGTCTGGATCCGCGCCGAAAAATCGAGGTGCGTGATCGACTGCACATCGCTCCTTTTATAATAGAGCTTGTCCCAAAGCGGCATGTCGTGGAATTTTTCGGGCAGCACCGCGCGGCGCGAATTTTTCACCGGGCAAACCAAGAGCATGTACGGCGACGGCTCGTTGAGGTCGAAATAATCCGACACGTCCTCCGCCAAAACGGACGGCGCGAACGGGCGGAAACCCTCGCGGTACTTGATCTTCAGGTTGAGTTTTTTCTGCATATCGGGGTTGCGGGCATCGCCGAGGATCGAGCGGTTGCCGAGGGCGCGGGGGCCAAATTCCATCCGCCCCTGAAACCAGCCGACCACTTTGCCGTCGGCAAGTTCGGTGGCCACGTCTTTCGCGAGCTCGCCGAAATCGGCATATTTTTTATAAACGCCCTTCGCCTTCCGGGCCATCAGGTCGATTTCTTTTTCCGAATAATCCGGGCCGAGGTAACTGCCCGACATCTCGTCCGGCCCGCCGGAAAGGGTGCGCGGCTCGTCGAAATACATCGCGCTCGCCGCCAATGCCGCACCGAGCGCACCGCCCGCATCGCCCGCCGCGGGCTGCACATAGATGTTTTTGAAGATGCCCGAATCGAGCAATTTGCCGTTGGCCACGCAATTGAGCGCGACGCCGCCGGCCATGCAGAGGTTTTCGGAGCCGGTCAATCGGCGGGCCTCGGCGGCCATTTTCAGCACGACCTCCTCGGTCACGCGCTGGATCGCGAGGGCCAAATTGCAATGGTGCTGCACGATCTCGCCCTCTTCGCCGCGGCGCGGAAAGCCAAAAAGCTTGGCCCATTTGTCGTCATGGACCATCCGCAGCCCGGTCGAATAATTGAAGTACGACTGGTCGAGCCAAATGGAGCCGTCCTCTTTTATATCGACCAAATGCTTTTTGATGATGTCGGCAAAACGCTCCGTCTCCTCCGATTCCGGGTTGCCGTAGGGCGCGAGGCCCATCAATTTGTACTCGCCCGAATTGACGGTGAAACCGAGGAAATAGGTAAAAGCACTATAAAGCAGCCCGACCGAGTGCGGAAAATTGAGCTCCCGGAGCATCGAAATCTGGTTGCCGTCGCCGAGGCCGATGGAGGCGGTGCACCACTCCCCCACCCCATCGATGGTCAAAATGGCCGATTTCTCGAACGGCGACGGGTAAAATGCGCTCGCCGCGTGCGAAAGGTGGTGCTCGGGGAAAAGCAGTTTGACCTTCTTTTTGTCGTATGGCCCGACCGTTTTCAGCCCCTCGTGGATGAGTTTTTTGAGGAACATCTTTTCGTTGAGCCAGACCGGGATGGCCTTCAAAAAGGAGGCCAGCCCCTTCGGCGCGAACGCGTAATAAGTCTCCAAGAGCCGCTCAAATTTGAGCAGCGGTTTGTCGTAAAAAACGATCGCGTCGAGTTCGTCGATTTCAAGGCCGGCCTCGGCGAGGCAATATTTGACGGCCTCCGCCGGAAAATCGGGCGTGTGCTTGTCGCGGGTGAAACGCTCTTCCTGTGCGGCCGCGATGATCCTGCCGCCCACGGTGATCGCCGCGGCACTGTCATGGTAAAAGGCAGAAATGCCAAGTACTTTTTTCATTTATGAGTTTTTCGATTTAAGATTTGTCAGGTTTAAAGCCCAAGATTGACCGTTTTGACGATTTCCCTTGCGATGAGGTCGTGGCCTTTTTCGTTCAAGTGGACGTCGTGCTCGAAGAAAAGTTTGTTCTGCGGCGAGGCGGCGGCTTGGAACGCGTCGTTCAAGTTGATGAAGGGCAGGCCTTTTTCTGTGGCGAACCGGTTGAAACTGGAGGCAAAGTTCGGGGCGGCCCAGTCGCCCGTAACGCAGGCGATTTTTGACGGAATGACGAGAAAATAGTGCGGGATGCCTTTTTCACCCAAGAAACGGTGGATCTGCATGATGCTTTTTGCGAATCGAATGTCGTCGGTGATGACCGGGGCAAGCTCGACACTGTTGCGGACGCGGGGGTCGGTGGCGGGCAGTTTGGCCAGTTTCTTGGTTTCCCTGAAATACTGATAGGTCAGTTGGGCCTTGCGGAGGGCGCGGACAATGTAGAATTTTCTAAAAAAGGCCGATGTCGCGTCCGGCTTGCCCCCGTCGCATTTGAGTGGCTCGTCGTTTGGGCCAAAGGTCGTGGCAGCGGAGAACTCATCGTCGTTCTTCGGGTCGTCCCAGCAGAGCTGTATGAAAACCATCTTGGGCTTGTGCGCGGCGTTGGCAAACTGTTTTTTCAATTGCAAAAACTCCAAAAGGGGCGAATAAACGGGCACGCCCATGTTTTGCGCCGAAAGGCCGCTGCCGAGCAGGGCCATTGTTTTTGCTGGAAAGCTCACCGCCCAGGGCACTTGTGCGCCCTCCGCGAACGAATCCCCGAGGAACCAAGCGGACAGGGCTTGGCCGTCGTTTTTGGCCCCGTTTTCATCAACCCGGAAACCTTTTTCATCATAAACCACCCTGTGGCCGCCATATTCGTTCGACGGGATATAGCTCAAATAGCTGTAGTTCGCGGGATGGACATGCCGCAGCTCCGGATCGTCGTTGAGCGTCGCGTTGCCGTAGCCCTTATCGATCGGGGCAATCCCGGTCAGTTCGCCGCGCTCCAAGCGCTCGCGC
>JANOQP010000932.1:0-2697 GCA_031414895.1 Saprospirales bacterium | reverse complement strand
GTCGAAAGAACCCGCCCGTGCCGATCCCTTTTTCGCACATTCGCCCGACCAAAAAAACCACAAACCACCACCATCCTTTTTATATGCAAAAACAATTTTTCGCGCTCCTCGCCGGCCTCGCCATGTCGGTGGCCGTGGGCGCACAGAACATCCAATTTACGGAATATGACCTGCCGAACGGGCTAAAGGTCATCCTCCACGAGGACCATTCGACGCCCATCGTGGCCGTTTCGGTGATGTACCATGTCGGGTCGAAGAACGAAAAACCGGACCGGACGGGCTTTGCGCACTTTTTCGAGCACCTCCTTTTTGAGGGGTCGGAGAACATCGCGCGCGGCCAGTTCGACGATTATATCTCGAACGCGGGCGGCACCAACAACGCCAACACGATGTGGGACCGCACCTATTATTACGAGATCATGCCCAGCAACCAGCTCGCGCTCGGCCTTTGGCTCGAATCGGAGCGGATGCTGCACGCGAAGGTCGAAAAGATCGGCATCGAGACCCAACGGCAGGTCGTCAAAGAGGAGCGGCGGATGCGCGTGGACAACCGCCCCTATGGCACGATGTTGCAGGAATCGATGAACCACGCGTTCAAACAGCACCCTTACAATTGGCCGATCATCGGCTCGATGGCGCACCTCGACGCGGCCGTGGAGTCGGATTACGTCAATTTTTACAAAGAATTTTACGTCCCGAACAACGCGATCCTCTCCATCGCGGGGGACATCAACATTGCCGAGGCGCGGGTCTTCATCGACAAATATTTCGCGCCCATCCCGCGTGGAACGGGCAAAGTTTATCGGCCAAATATCGTCGAGCCGCCGCTGACCCGCGAGGTGCGCGACACGGTTTTTGACAATATCCAGTTGCCCGCCGTCGTCCTCACATACCGGATGCCGAAGCAGGGGACGACCGATTTTTACGCACTCGACATGCTCAACCGCCTCCTCACGTCGGGCGAAAGCAGCCGGATGAGCCGCTATTTGAAAGATGAAACACAAAAATGCGTGGCCGTCAATTCCTTCCCGCTGCCACTCGAAGACCCCGGCGCGGCCATCGTTTTCGGCATCGCAAGCATCGGCACCGACCCGATGGATGTGGAAAAGGGCATGGACGAGGTCTTTCTAAAAGTGCAATCCGAGCTGATTCCGGAGCGCGAATTTCAAAAGCTCCGCAACCAAACCGAGTCCGAATTTATCTCCTCGAAAGAGGGCGTGGACAATATCGCCGAGGCCCTGGCCAATTACGAAATGTATTTTGGCGATGCCAATCTGGTCAATACCGAGCTTTCGCGCTACCTCGCCGTGACGCGCGAGGACATTCAGCGGGTTGCAAATCTGTATTTCAAAAAGGACAACCGGGTTGTTTTGTACTATTTGCCGAAGGCGAAAAAACCGTGACCGCCGCTGGCGCAAGGCTGTGCCTCGTGAACAGCTGGCGCGAGGCTTTGCCTCGTGTCCAATATTATGTCGGCTTTGCCGACAACCCGCACCGGATTTCGTTCTTTTCAAAAAATGCTGCAAAGACGGTCGGCACAGCCGACAGAATATGCGGCACGAGGCACAGCCTCGCGCCAGCGGGCACGAGGCGCAGCCTCGCGCCAGCCGGACGGCATCCTTTTGACCTTCAATTTTTTAAAAAAAATATGAAAAAAATACTTTTCCTTTCATTGGCCGCAAGCCTCGCTTTTGTGGCCTGTTCGCCAAAAACCGGCTCGAAATCGGGCAAAACAACCACAAAAACCGAGGACTTTCGCAAAATGGCCCCGGCTGCCGGGCCTGCGCCGAAGTTCCAGTTGGGCAATTTCGAGACCTTCAAACTTGAAAACGGACTGACCGTCATCGTCGTCGAAAACCACAAACTGCCCAAGATTTCGTGGAACCTTTCGCTCGAAAACGACCCCATTCTTGAAAAAGAAGCGGCTGGCTACACGGGCCTTTTTGGCGACCTCATGGGCCGCGGCACGACCTCGCGGACGAAAGCGCAGTTTGACGAAGAGGCCGATTTTATCGGCGCGACGCTCAACCCGCGCGCGAACGGGCTGTACGCAGAATCGCTCACGCGGCACACCGACAAATTGCTCGAATTGGCCTCCGATGTATTGTTGAACCCGGCTTTTCCGGCGGACGAATTTGAAAAAATCAAGTCGGAGGCGCTCTCCGGCCTCGCCTCCGAAAAGGACAATGCCGATGCGATTGCGCGGAAAGTTGCGGCGCGTTTGCGGTACGGCAGCGGGCACCCGTACGGCGAGGTGACGACCGAGGAATCGGTTGGAAAAGCGACCTTGCAGCTTTGCAAAAGCTATTATTCGACCTATTTCCGGCCAAATGTGGCGTATTTGACCATCGTCGGCGACATCACGCGGGCGGATGCGGAGCGGCTTTCCAAAAAATATTTCGGGGCATGGAAGCGCGGCGACGTGCCGAAAAGCACGTTCGCGCAGCCGCAGCCGGGCGCGAAAACGACCGTCGATTTTGTCAATAAACCGGGCGCGGTGCAATCGGTCATCAACATCACCTACCCAGTTGACCTCGCGCCAAATTCACCCGATTTGATCAAATCGAGCGTGATGAACAGCTTGCTCGGTGGCTATTTCAACAGCTATTTGATGCAAAACCTGCGCGAAAAACACGCCTATACCTACGGTGCGCGGTCGGGCCTGTCGAGCGACAAACTGGTGGGCAATTTCACGGC
>JANOQP010000931.1:0-17070 GCA_031414895.1 Saprospirales bacterium | reverse complement strand
AACCTCGCGCCAGCGGCGTGCCGCGACATTTGATTTTCGATAATTTATAAAAACAAATAGTTTTTAAAAAATAGAAATATTAGCGCGAGCAAGTTCACTTTTGCAACAATTATCGAGACTGACCATGACGATCACCGACGCGCAAGCTGCCCTGAAAAAATATTTTGGCTACGACCAGTTCCGCCCGGGGCAGGCGAAGATCATCGGGGATATCTATCAAAAAAAAGATGTGATCGTGCTGATGCCGACGGGCGGCGGCAAGAGCATCTGTTTCCAGATCCCGGCGGTGACGATGGAAGGCGTTTGCGTGGTCGTTTCGCCGCTCATTTCGCTGATGAAGGACCAGGTAGAGGGGCTGACCGGCAACGGCATCGCGGCGGCGTTTTTGAACAGTTCGCAAGACTACGCGGCGCAAAAAGAGGTCGAGGACAAATTGTTTTCGGGGCAACTCAAACTGCTCTATGTCTCGCCCGAAAAACTGTTGAGCGGCGGTTTTTTGACCATGCTCAAATCGTTGAAAATCAGCTTGTTCGCGATTGACGAGGCACATTGCATCTCGTCGTGGGGGCATGATTTTAGGCCGGAATACACCCAATTGAAAATCCTGCGGGAGCAATTTCCGGCCATCCCGATTGCCGCTTTGACGGCCACGGCCGATAAAATTACGCGCCGCGACATCGCCGCACAGCTTGGGATCGGCGATGCGGAAGTGTTCCTCGCATCGTTTGATCGACCCAATTTGAGCCTCAATGTCCGCCCCGGGCAGAAGCGTTTCGAGCAGATCATCGATTTTTTGAAGAACAAAAAAGGGCAGTCGGGCATCATTTATTGCCTTTCGCGCAGCACCTGCGAGTCGGTCGCCGAAAAGCTGAAATCGAAGGGCATCCCCGCCGATTTTTACCATGCCGGGCTGGAGCCGAAAAAACGGGCGCGGGTGCAGGAGGATTTTATCAACGACCGCACGCCAATCGTCGTGGCGACGATCGCCTTTGGGATGGGCATCGACAAATCGAACGTGCGGTGGGTGATCCATTATAATTTGCCGAAAAATATCGAGGGCTATTATCAGGAAATCGGGCGCGGCGGGCGCGACGGGCTGCCGACGGACACGATGCTATTTTCGAGCTATGCCGACCTGATGAGCCTCCGTGATATGCTTTCGAAAGACGAGGTTCCGGCGGTGCAACGCGAACTGCAACTCGCGAAACTGGATAGGATGTTCGAGTACGCCGAGGCCAAAATTTGCCGGAGGCGGATGCTTTTGGCCTATTTTTCCGAAAATTATGACAAAAATTGCGGCAATTGCGATGTCTGCAAGCACCCGCCGCAATATGTGGACGGCCTGTTGATCGCCCAAAAAGCGCTTTCCGCCGTCCATCGCTGCAACGAAAAAGTGGGGATGAACCTGCTGATCGATGTATTGCGCGGCTCGCACAGGCAAGAAATCGTGAAGGCCGGTTTTGATAAAATAAAGACCTATGGCGCGGGGCGCGAATTTTCCGTCTGGGAATGGACGGCATATCTCGGCCAACTTTTGCAACTCGGCCTGCTCGAGATCGCGTATGACCAGGGCAATGTTTTGCGGCTGACGGAGGCATCGAAAGCTGTTTTGTTCGATAAAAAACCGGTCTCGCTCGTCCGCCCGCAGTCGAAAATGGAGAAGGACGCGGAGGCGGCTGCGCAAAAATTTGCCGAAAAAACTACGGCAAAAGGTGATCGCGAACGGGTCAGGCACGAGTTTTTGCCCGCGCTCATGGATCGGCTCAAACTGCTCCGGCGTGAGCTGGCACAAAAAAATGGGGTGCCTCCGTACATCATTTTCAGCGATGCGACGCTGGAGGAAATGTCGGCAAAACGCCCGCTCGACGAGATGGCGATGATGCAGGTCTCGGGGGTCGGCGAGCGAAAATGGCAGCTTTATGGGGGCATTTTTTTACAGGAAATCGTCAAATTTTCCACCGAGAACGGGTTGCCGGCCGTCGTGCCGCAGATAATCCCGCCCGCTTTTTCAAATAAGGTTGCCCATAAAACTGCGGTGCCGGACGAGCCGAAACTGCCCAAAATGCGAACGTTCGAGATCACTTGGGAAATGTTCCAATCGGGCAAAACGGTCGAGTCGATTGCGCAGGAAAGGAGCCTCAGCCCGGTGACCATTTTTTCGCACCTCGCGACCGTTTATGAGCGCGGCGACGACGTGCCGATCGAAAAATGGGTGCGCCCGGAGGAGATGGACATCATCATCGGGTCGCTGCCGAACTTCGAGAAACCGTACCAACTTTCGCTGATCTTCGACCATTTCGAGGCCAGATATTCTTACGAACAGATCCGGCTTTCGATGGCGCATGCAGTGCGGATGGCGGGCGAAGTTGTTTGATTTGGTCATATTTCCCCAAAAAGGAAGCTGACCGTCCGCTCCATGTCGATGCTCAAAATGCGGTCGGCAACGAGGCGCGGGACGACCTTTCGGTAATTGTCCAACGCCGTTTCGATGATGGGCGAGGACGATGTTTTGGATATATCCCGTTGAAAATCAAGGGCTTGCATCGCCGTCATAAATTCGATAGCGGCCAAACGGGCTGTATTTTCGACGACGCGGTGGCATTTTGTCGCGCCGTTCGCGCCCATCGAAACATGGTCCTCCTGCCCGTTCGAGCTGACGATGCTGTCCACGCTCGCGGGCGTGCATAGCTGTTTATTTTGGGAAACGATGGCCGCGGCGGTGTATTGGGCGATCATCAGGCCGCTGTGCAGGCCTGCGTCGGGGGTCAAAAAATGCGGTAGGCCGCGCTGCCCGCTGATGAGCTGGAAAACGCGTCGCTCGCCGATGCTCCCAAGTTCCGAAACGGCGATTGCCAAAAAATCCATCGCGAGTGCGAGGGGCTGTGCATGGAAATTGCCGCCCGACAAAATGAGGTCGTCATCGGGGAAAAGATTGGGGTTGTCGGTGACCGAATTGACCTCGGTGGTCAATGTTTTTTCCACAAAATCGATCACGTCGCGGGTCGCTCCATGCACTTGCGGGGCGCAACGGAAGGCATATGGGTCCTGCAAACTGGCCTTTGGCAATTCACTTAACTTGCTGGCCCCCAACAAGTTGGCAATATTTTTTGCCGAAAAAACCTGTCCGGCGTGCGGCCTGATAGCATGGATCCGGTGGTCGAGCGGGGTGTGCTGGCAACGCCAGGCATCCATCGCGATGGCGCAATTGAGGTCGGCCTGATCGGCCAGTTTTTTTGCTTTCAGCAAATTCGAAATGGAATATGCGAGGCAAAATTGGGTGCCGTTCAGGAGCGCGAGGCCCTCTTTTGCGGCCAATTTCATCGGTGCGAGGCCGTGCTTTTTTAGGATGTCGGCGGTTGGTTTTCTTTCAAAACTGCCATCCTTTTTTTCGGCCCAAACCTCGCCCATGCCCAAAATCGGGAGGCTCAAATGGGCCAGCGGCGCGAGGTCGCCCGACGCACCGAGCGAGCCAAGCTCAAAAATGACGGGCCAGATGCCGAGGTTGTAAAAATCGACGAGCCGCTCGACAACCTCAACCCGGACACCAGAATGGCCGTAGCTCAAACTCCTTATTTTCAAAAAAAGGATCAGCCGCACAATCTCGACCGGGACGAGGTCGCCCATGCCGGTCGCGTGGCTCTTGACGAGATTTTCTTGGAGGTCGGACAATTGTTCGGGGGCAATCTTCACCGAGACGAGCGAACCGAAACCCGTGTTTATACCATAAAAAGGCTGTTCGGATGCAGCGAGTTTTTCGTCCAAATAATTTCGGCAATGATTGATGCTACTGCGGGCGGCGGGCGAAAGCGCGATTTTGTGGCCCGAACGAAAGTGATGGGCGATGTCGGCGAGGGAAAGTTGATGGTCAGGCTCAATTAGGTGCACGGGAAATTTTTTTGTTGGCTGAATTTGCGGGTGCAAAAAACCTTAAAAAACCGGGAGCGCGGAAATTTTTCCACCGAAAAGGCATTCGCTCAACCTTTCTTCATCACCATGTTATCAATCAGGCGGACATCACCCGCCCATGCCGCGATGCAAGCGACGATAAAATCCGAACTCATCGCATTCTCGACCGGCTGGAGCGAAATCCCATCGGAGAGTTCAAAATATTCGGGTTTTAAACCTGCCTTCGCGAGCTCGTCAATGGCTTGTTTTTTTATCAAATCAAATGGGTTTTGACCAATTTCAGATTTCGCACAGCTCAAAACCTTGAAAATGACTGGTGCGGCCAAACGCATTTCGGGGGTCAATCGGGTGTTTCGGCTGCTCATCGCGAGACCATCGGCTTCCCTTTTTGTCTCGACCATAACAAGTTCGACGGGCAGCCGAAGTTGCGAAATCATGTTCCTTACGATGCTCAATTGTTGATAATCCTTTTGTCCCATGAACACTTTGCAGGGCCCGGCAATCTCCAAAAGCCGCTTAACGACCGTGGCCATGCCCTGAAAATGGCCGGGGCGGAACTGACCCTCCATCACTTTGTCGAGCAGGCCAAAATCGAGGCGGACGGTCAGGTCGCGACCAGGTGGGTAAATTTCAATCACTTTTTCGGGCATAAACAGCGCATCGCAACCTGCTGAAACGAGCATTTCGGTGTCCCGTTCGGGCGTTCGCGGGTATTTTTCGAGGTCTTTTGGATCGTTGAACTGCGTCGGGTTGACAAAAATGGAGGCAAATACAAAATCGCAGCCAGCGGCTCTTGCGGAGCGGACAAGGTCGAGATGGCCTTCGTGAAGTGCGCCCATCGTTGGGGCGAAACCAATGACCTTCCCTTTCTGGCGGAGCTTGTTGAGGTGGTTTTGGAGGGCCGAGGTGGTTTTGAACAGGCGCATTTTATGTTGATTTTTTTCGCCGCAATTTTAGCGGATAATTTTTTCGACAATCGAATTTGCGCAAAAAAAGGTTGGTTTCGTGAGCAGTCAATTTTCAAAAAAAATAAATTTGATACACGAGCAACTGACACTTTTCTTTCTCAAAAATACGTCGTTATATTTGCAGCGAAAATTCGCAAAATTCTTCACCGAAAATTTTTAAACAAAAAATGGAAGACCTATTGGTAAAAAATGCCGTGCTGCGCGGCGGAGAATTCCTCGTAAAAGACAGCGAACCCGCCGATATTTTCATCCCGGAGGAACTGAACGAGGAACAATTGATGATCAAACAGATGACGACCGATTTTTTTGAACAAGAAATCAGGCCGAACCTCGTCAGATTGGAAAAACAGGAACCGGGCCTCGCGCCGTCGCTGCTAAAGAAAATGGGCGAATTGGGCCTCCTCGGTTCGCACATGCCGACCCAATATGGCGGCCTCGAACTTGACTCGAACACCAACACCATCATCAGCGAGGTCTTGGGGCCGGCGGGATCGTTCATCGTCAGCTACGCGGCGCACACGGGCATCGGGATGCTGCCGATCCTCTATTTTGGGACGGATGCACAAAAGGAAAAATACCTGCCCCGCTTGATTACTGGCGAACTCAAAGCGGCTTATTGCCTCACAGAACCCGGTTCCGGCTCGGATGCACTGGCCGCAAAAACCCGTGCCGACCTTTCGCCGGACGGCAAAAATTACATCCTGAATGGGCAAAAAATGTGGATCTCGAACGCCGGGTTCGCGGATGTCTTCATTGTTTTTGCGCAGATCAGCGGCGACAAGTTCACGGGTTTCATTGTCGAAAAAGGCACGCCCGGCATGACGCTCGGCGCAGAGGAGGACAAATTGGGCATCAAAGGCTCGTCCACGCGACAGGTCTTCTTTGAGAACAGCCCCGTCCCGGTGGAAAACGTGCTTGGGCAAATCGGCAAAGGGCATTTGATAGCCTTCAACGCTTTGAACATTGGCCGATATAAATTGGGCGCAATGTGCATCGGCGGTGCGAAGGGCGTGGCAGAAATGGCGACAAAATATGCCATTGAAAGGCATCAATTTGGCCAAAAAATCGCCGATTTTGGGGCAATTCAATTTAAACTCGCCGAAATGACCCTCCGTATTTTTGTCGGCGAAAGCTCGATGTTCCGCATTTCGCAGAGCATGGACGACAAAAAATCGGCGGAAATGGAGGCGGGCGTGCCGTTCGGCGAGGCCAATTTGCGGGCCGCTGAAGAGTACGCGCTCGAATGCTCCATCCTCAAAATCTATGGCTCGGAGGCCGTCACCTATGCCGTCGATGAAAACGTGCAGATCCACGGAGGCATCGGTTTTTCAGAGGAATTCGCGGCGGCACGGGCCTATCGCGATGCCAGGATCAACCGAATTTATGAAGGCACGAACGAGATCAACCGCCTTTTGATGATCGATATGCTGTTCAAACGGGCCCTGAAAGGCGCGATCGATATCGTCACGCCGGCTTGGGCGGTGCAAAAGGAACTTTCCTCGATGCCCGGTTTTGGCAGGCCGGAGGGCGTTTATGGCGAGGAAAAACAGGCCGTCAAGGATTTCAAAAAAATCATCCTGATGGTCGCGGGCGCAGCGGCGAAGATGCAAATGGACGGAAAGCTCAACCTCAAAGAGGAGCAAGAGATCGTGATGAACGTCTCTGATATGCTGATTGACCTTTACAATTGCGAATCCGCCCTGCTGCGCGTTGAGAAATTGGCCGATTTTTCAAAAAAACAGCCGCAGGAACTCTACGAAGCAACCCTACAGGTCCAGTTCCACGATGCGACGGCCCGGATCTCCAAAAACGCGACCGATGCACTCGCCTCTTTTGCCGAAGGCGACCTGCTCAAAACATTTTTGATGGGCGTGAAACGCTTCACGAAATACCCGCCGCAAAACGTGAAAGTGAAAAGACGGCAAATCGCAGCCGCGATGATCGAGGCCGGCGGGTATTGTTTTTAAATGAAAAGTGATTTTGGAAGAATGCGCCGCACCCGGGAAACTGGGCGCGGCTTTTTTTTTATCCCCTTTCGGGCGATAAATGCATAAAAGCCCAAAGCCGACCAATATGGTTTCCATCGACAAGTCCATTGAGGAAAGACCCGTCGATTCCGGCTTTGTCCCCAAAAAAAATCGGATTCGAAGGGTTGAACAACAATGACCATGCCATTGATTTTCATCAAAAAAACAGAACTAATCAACCTTTCAATACGAAATCACCCCCGGTTTGGTGGGCGATGTACTGACGGTGAGCGTCGTCGTGGCCGATCTTGTGCAGCCCCGCGCGTCCGTGACCGATGCTGTGTAAGTCCCGCCATTGATGGCAGTAATGAAATTGAGCACCGGGTTTTGAACGGAAGAGGTAAAGCTCACCGGGCCGCTCCATGAATAAATGTAAGGGGTGAAACCGCTGGAGGCGGTCGAGTTCAACTGCCCGTTCGTGCCGGGGCAATATGGGCCGCCATTCGAGGCGGTGATCGCCAAAAGGTCGTTGGTCAAGACCACATCATCCATAGCCGTGCAGACCAAATGTGCCGAGGTCACCGTCCATCGCAAAGTGGAAGTGGTGGTTGTAAGCGTCGCAGTCGAAGTGTTGGAACCGGGCGTTGCGACGCTCGTTGTCCCACTGACGACCGACCAAAGACCGGACGCACCCGCTGCCGGTGCGTTCGCGGCGAGCGTGAAAAGGTTGTTCGAGCAGTTCGTTTGGTCGGCCCCGGCGGCCGCGGTCACGGGTGCGTCGTTGCAAAACTCAACAGCATCCGAGGAGATACAGCTCCCATTTTGGAGCTTCCATTGAATGTTTGCACAATTGCCCGCCGCGACGGTCACGGCGGTGATATTGGTGGCCGGGGTCAAAATGGTGCCCGTGCCGCTGATCAAGGCCCAAATCCCGGTTTCGCCGCCTGCTGGCAGGTTGCCGGCGGTTGTGAAAGCGGTGTTGTTGCACTTGTTCTGGTCCACGCCCGCATTGGCCGTGGTCACGGTGGTCATGGTTACTGCAGCGGCGCCAATTTTCGGGCAATTGGTGGCCAATCGAGGGTACATTTGGATGTCATCGATCGCAAAATCGTTGCCCGTCCCGTTGAGGTTTTGGTCCACGATGGCGAGGACAATACTGGTCGCGCTGCCGGATGGCCACTCGACCGACAATTGCTGGTACTCGCCCAGTTTTGAGCTCAATGTTTTGGCCGTGCCGACGGCTGTCCCGTCTATCGTATAAATAAGCTGTGCCGGAAAACTCCCAATCAGCGAGGTTGCCCATGCGGAAATATCGTAGGTCGTGTTCGGGTTCACCGCAACGGTTTGGTACCAAACCCGCGTGTTTGCGGTGGTGCTGCCGTTCGCCAACAACATTTGGCTCAACCCCGACGAGTGGTCATAAAAACCAGTGTACGCCGTGTTGAAGGTGGCCGCGTTGACCGCAACGCCATATTCCCCACTGGCCGCTGCACCCACTGTGTAGGTGTACCCGCTCGAAAAGCCCGTGTTCCCGGCATCAAAAGTGCCGTTGGTGATGACGGTCGGCCCCGGCCCGACGGGCGGAACGGTGACCGTGACGGAGTAGGTCCCGGGCGAACTGACCGTGATGGATTGCGTCGTCGCGCCCGTGTTCCAGAGCCAAGCCCCGTCGGCGGTTGCCGTGATCGTCGTGTTTCCGCCCGCGCAAAAATTGGTCGTCCCGATCACCGTGGTCGTCGGTTGGCAGACCGCGAAGGAGACCGTATTTGAAAAAACCTGTTGGTTGTTGTCGCCATAAATGGTCTTTCCGGTGTTGCTGACCGTCCCGGAAGTGGCCGTCACGCGCACCTTGAAGGTGACGGTCGCGCTATATTTCACCGGGCTGAACGCGCCGGACTGAAAGGCTTGGTCCCTCGAATTGATGAGTGCGCCAGAAGGCAAAGTGTATGGCATGAAAAGCGAGAGAAAATCGGTCACCGTCGTGCCATTGAGTTTGGTCGAGCCCAAAATATAGCTCGTTCCCGACGGGACATAATCCTGAAACTTGGTATTTCCCGCGGAAATGTTCCCAATGTTTTGGATAAAAACCCGGTACTCGACCGTATCGCCGGTCATGATGGCCGTGCCGACCGCGCCACCCGTCTTTTTCCATGTTTTTGAAATGTTCAAGATTGGCTCGTAGACCGGGAAATTGCAGCTCGCCATATCCGCGTTGTTGGTGGAGGCGGTCGAATTGACGAGGGTGGAGCTCAAAGTTTGGAGGTCGATCACATAAATGTTCGTCCCGACACCGCCCATGAAAAGCCGGCCATCATTGGCAAAGGCGAGCGAGGCACATTGCGAAAGCGTGTTGGCAATCGTCCCCAAAAAAGTGATGTCCACTCCACCCGCACCGGTTTTCACGAAACTGTAAAAATTGCCATTGTTCGTGATCAGGTAGCCCTTTCCTTTTGAGTCAAAAACGATGTCGCCGCCGACGTTCGAGCCGCTCCCAATTACCGGGGCATTGGATGGAAAGTAGGTGAGCGGGGTAAGCTGCGTGATCGCACCGCCCGTCCCGGAAACGGTCGGGGCATAAGTGGCCCAATAAGTGGCCTCACTGTTGGTGATATAGATCAGCTTGTCGATCGGGTTGAAGGCTGCCCGGTTGTAGGTGTTGGTTGTCATCGTGACCCCGGTATTGACGATGGTGCCAGTGCCGGTCATATAATAGATGATCCGGTTGGTATAGCCGACAAAATATTGACGGCCATATTGGCTGTCCCACGCCGAAGCGGCTGAATAAGTGGCAAAAGTGGCCCCAATCTGCGCCCCAAAAAGCCCCGTCGAAATGTTCAGGGGCTTGAACTGGTTTGGATTGCCCGACGAACTTTCAACCGTGGCGATAATGGGGCCGCAATTGCAAAAAAGCGGCGGCGCCCCGCTGTTCGAGTTCGACAGCACCACATCGTCAAAACCGGTGCAACTGCCGTTCGTGCTGGTCCAGCGTAGGGTGGCCGTTATCCCATTGATATCTACTGTCGCGTTTGGCGAATTTGCGTTCGTGATGCTCGCAGTCCCGCTCACTACCGTCCATGTGCCGAGGCCGGTCGGGACGGTATTGGCGGTCATGGTGAAGATTTCGTTGTCGCATTGAGTTTTGTCCAAACCTGCATCTGGAACGGTAAAAGGGATGACGTTCAGGTCGTCCGAGGCCGACAATTGACAAACCGTCGACACCGGGACCATGGAAATGTCGTCGATGGCAAAATCGTTGTTGCTACTGGCTATGTTATTGTCAATGATGGAAATCGTAACAGAAGTGGCCGTGCCAGAGGCCCAAGAAGTGTTCATGTTCGCCCATGTGCAAATGGTCGTCGGGAGCGTGGTCTCTGAACCGATTCGCGTCCCATTGATTGCGAACTGTAGCTTTGCCGCTGCTGCTGCAGTCCCATCCGCGCTCAACGATTGCACCCACGCAGACAGGTTATAGTTGGTGTTGGGGTCCACCGGAATGCTCACATACCATGCCCGTTGGTTTGCCGTCGTACTCCCATCAGCAATTAATTGCAGGTTGTCCGAGCTCGGCGAATGGTCAGCACAGCTTGTGGACATCCATGTGTAGATGGACTTCGGGTCGTTTGTGATAAAATAGCTGCCCGAACCACCCGAGGCCGAGAGGTAATAATCGCTGTTGAACGCCGTGTTTCCAGCCGCAAAAGTGCCGTTCGGAATAATGTTCGCCCCGTTCGCGATCGTGAGGTTGCCGGTTGCCGTCACCGAGTAGGTCCCAGGCGTGGAAACCGTGATTGTTTGTGACGTTGCCCCGGTGTTCCAAACATAGGTATAACCTGTCCCACCGGCCGCATTGGCCGTCCAGACAGAAGTTTGTCCGTTGCAGATGGTTTTTGTCCCCGTGATAGAAAGGCTGCATTGGCCAAAAATGTCCGCCGCCCCGATTATCCAAAAAAGGAGGCCCGCTGCACAAAACCTGCAATAGGCTTGAGTCAGAAAATTTCCCTTCATCTCAATATTGTGTTTGTTTGTTTGTTTGTTCGTTTTCCTGATTTTATAAAAAATGGGAAGCTGCTGATTTTGGCTAAATTCAGGTCAGCGGGACTTGCTTTCAAAAAAACAGCCCAACTGCAATATTCAATTTGCGTTCCAAGCCCCCCAAAAAGGGGATGGTTTTACCATTTTGCGGAAAACAACCGGGATTCGACCTTTTTTTCAAAAAACAAAACTTCCCCGGCCCCAAAACTTGAACCTTCCGTCGTTGAGCAACTGGCAACTCACCCTGTCCGGACATCTCGACCCCTTGCAGGCTTTTTGTGTTTTAAAAGTAAATCGAGCAAAAATGCGCCTCTCGAAACGGAGTGTCCCGCCATTTCGAGCAAACCCTGTGACGGGCTGCTTATTTAAAAAGCAACTTATTTTTTATTTGAAAACCCTAAAATCAATTGCCAATCGGCCGCTGGTCAAAAACCGTAGCGCACCGTCACCCGGAAATCGCGCCCAGCCGCCGAGATTCCGGAGGCAAAGGGCCGATAGTTTTTGTCAAAAATATTCTCGATTGCCGCTTGTATTTCAAACCGTTTTGAGGCCTGAAAATTGGCCCGCCAGTTCAGTGTCCACCATGCCAAACTGCCGTCAGCGGTCGCGTATTTTTCGTTGTCCTCGGCATCCAGACGGTATTTGGAGAGCGGTTTTTTTCCGTTGAAAAGGGCAAAAACCTCCGACCCCCATTTGCCGCGCCCACCCAAAATCCCGACGCGACCGAGCATCGGCGGGATATGGTCGAGCGGCGTATTTCCGGTTTTTTTGAGCAACCGACCCCGCGCAAAACTGGCCGTCGCGTTCAGTTTCAACCAGTCGTTGAGCGCGACCGCGACGCGCCCCGACGTGCCGAGGATGCGCCCCTTCCCGAGGTTTTGCGTCGAAAAAACGGACGTCGGCGTGCCATCATATACAAATAAAGAATCGAACTCAAAAGTGGTCGCGCCGAGGCCGAGGATGTCCGTCAAGAGCATCGCGTAACCTGTCAGGCTGCCCTGAAAACGACCTTTTCCGAGCGTCTCGATGGTCGTTTCCCCGTTCCACGCGAACTCCGGTTTGAGCGCAGGGTTCGGCACGATGAGCTGTTCGCCGCGCGTGCTTTCAAAGACTTTTCCAACGTCGTCAATGTTCGGTGTGCGGTATCCGGTCGAGCCTAAAATGCTGATTTTCAACGAGTTGGATGGCAAATAGACCAAGCCGAGGTTGCCCGAAAGTGCGCCGTTGTTTTGTTGCACATCGTTGAATGGGAACGGCACGACCCGGTTCACAAAGCTCGCCGAAAGTGCGGAAAAGGTGTAGCGCACCCCATAATTGGCCGTCCATTTTTCCGCCAAAAACCATTGGTCGGTGATATAGCCCGCTGCAGCGAAAATGCTGCTGCCGCCGTCCGGATAGCGCGTGTCGGCCTCATCAACATCGCCTGTCAGGATGTTGAAAAAATAGGCTTCCGATTGGACGTTGTTCGCTGAAATATCCAGCCCGTAGCGCAGCCGGTGGCCGTCGCCCAATTTTGAAAAATCGGCGTTCAACGCAAAAACACCCACTTTTTCGGACTGCGATTTGCGGTCGGGGCTGTCCCAGTTTCGGGTGTGTCGGCTCTCTTTTATCTGCTGAAAAACGACGGAAATCACACCGATATCGCAGGCTTTCGAAGTCACCGGGCGGAAACGGAGTTGATAATTTGCCAAGAACCATTTTTCGGGGCCGTAATGCCATTCCGCCGAGCGTGGTAGGCCGTTTTTGCCTTCCGAAAGGCGATCATATCGCGGCACGTCGCCCGTCGTCGTGTACAAAAAAGTGAGGCCGTGTTCGCGGTTTTCCTTTTTTTGAAAACGGAATTTTTGCAAAAAATTGGCCTGATGGTAGCCCGATCCAAGCTGCACGTTTGGCTTCCCATTGGCGACCATCGAATCTTTTCCGTTGATGAATTTTTGCGAAAAACCGCGCTTCCCGAAATCGGGAAATTCGTCAGTCCGGTTGCTGCCTTGCTGCAGGTCACCAAAATCCGAAAAGCTCGCCGAAGTGTACGAGGCCCAAGTTTTGCCCCCAAAATGGAGGTCGGCATGCCCGGTTTTCTCCTCGCCAGCCGACCCAAAACGGGCGACCACCGAGCCGGAAATGTCCATTTTTTCTGCGTCCGGGGCCGAAAATGTGGGTTTTTTGGTAAAAAAACCAATCACCCCGCCGAGCGCGTCGCTCCCATAAACGAGCGAACCAGGGCCGCCGACGACCTCCGCTCGATCGAGCGAAAACTGGTCGAGCCGCAGCACGTTTTGCAAATGGCCGCCCCGGCAAATCGCGTTGTTCATCCGAACGCCATCGAGCGTGAGCAAGATCCGGTTCGATTCGAGGCCGCGCAAAACGGGGGAGCCGCCGCCCTGCTGGCTTTTTTGCGCAAAAATTTCGCCCGTCGCAGTCAACAGGTCTGCCGTGTTCGCGGCGTTCACACGGCCTATTTCTTTTGTGGAAATCGTCTGGACCTGGTTCGGCACGTTGCGGCGCGACTCTGCAAATTTGGAGGCCGAAACAACCACCTGCTCGATCGTGTCCACATCGGGCATCGGCGGTTTTTCAGGGGCCTGTGAGATTGCTTTTTGGAAAAAAAGGAGGGTCGCGATGGCGGCAAGGATTGTTTTTACGGTCATGGCCAATTTTAAAAATCGAGGTCAAAATTCTCAAAAAAAAGTGGTCAATTTGCCGCTCAAAATCTTTCCAATAATATGGTCACGCTCCGCCCGATCTCGCTCAACGATGCCGAACAATTTTCAGGGACCGCCAGCCGCGCGTTCATCGAAGCCTATTTTGAGACCGAAACGATGGCTGAACTGGAAAGTTTTTGTGCAAAGCACTTTTCGATGGGACAAGTGACGGCAGACTTGCAAAACATTGATTTTCAGCACGTTGCGGCTTTTTGGGGCGAAAAAATGGTGGGCTATTTGAAAGTCAATTTGGCCGTTTTGCCCGACGGCTCGCGCGATTCGTCGGCCATGCAGATCCACCGGATCTATGTGCTGCGCGAGTTTTGGGCGCACAAGATCGGCGCGGCCCTCCTGTTGAAGAGCATGGAAATGGCGCGGCATTTTGGTTCATCGCGCATCTGGCTCGTCGTTTATAACAAGAACGTGCGGGCGCAGGATTTTTATAAAAAATGGGGCTTCCGGCAGACCGGCACCTACGATTTTGACTTCAATGGGACGGTTCACCAAGACCATCTTTTGGAGCTCGAACTGCCGCCCGGCCCATAAAATAAATTGGGCGCAGGTGTTTTTTTGTCCAAAATAACCCTCAATTCTTCATCCCGCCCGCCCCGATCGGCTCAAAAAACCACGGATAATTGGCAAAGATTTTCCCGATTACGATGTGCTGCATGAGGTAAAAATCCTTCGACGGCTCTTTGTAGGCAAAGTACCGCTCGACCTTCCCGTTGAACGGCACGGTGCTTTCCGGCACGAGCAAATTGCCGTCGTTGTCGTGCGGATAGACGGGGTAAAATCGCACGTTTTCGGTCGTGCCGTCCGTTTTTTTGACCGTCACGCTGGCGAAAGGCACGAGCGCAATCACCGAATCCCGCAACCGGTTGTTGTTCTCAAAACCCTCGGCGACCAGTTTTTCGAACATCAAAAGATAGCTCTCGGCCTTGCCCCGCACTTGCGGTTTTTGGGCCACAATCTGGTTTTTTGAGAACGGCGAAACGGTGTAATTGCCTTCCCCGGCCTTGTCCAAATTGTACGAAAGGCCCTGATATTGTGGGTATTCGACCGAAATCCCCGCGATTTCTTCCGGCTTTTCGGCAAAAACAGTCCTGTCGCGCCAGTCGTCCTCGCTAAGCAAAAACCGGGGCCGGAGCTGTGATTCCTCCGACGGAATATGCGTGACGTAGGGTTGCGCCGACCCTTCCATGATCATGTAGGTGCCACGGTCGTCCGGCGTGACGCCGCCGACGTACCAGGTTTTCAGCAGCTCGTCGCCGCGCCCAAAAATGTCCACCCGGATGCCGTGGCTGGCGAGGTTGGTGTTCATGCCCGCGACCGCAGCGTTCGGCGGGATGTACTTCACCGTGACCCGCCGGATGGTTTCCACGAGGAGGTCGGCGGAGGTTTGGCGGGCCTTGTAGCGGCCGTTGATGGTCCAGGTTTTGTCCTTTTGGCGGTCGAGCGTGGCCTGCCGGCCCGTGCGGTCGGTGAGGCGGATCTTTTGTACCGACTCGCGGGCGTCGGGGATGGCAAATTCCATGTCCCAACTTTCGGAGCGGCTGTTTTTCGTGTCCTTTGTTTTAAAAAAATAAAAAGCCACCCCGCCGAGCATGGCGAAAAGGGCGGTCATGGCAAGAAGTTGCACGTTTTTACTGTTCATCATCGTCATCATCGAAAATCGCGGTTTTGTGTTTTTTTGAAAAACAAGGTTGCTGAAAAATGTTCAGAAACTGGGCGGGCTTTGTTTGAAATATGCCCAAATCTGGCCGAAATGATTGTTTTTATTGACTGAACTATCGCGAAAGCACCGCCCACGCCATCAGCCCGGCCCCCGTTTCGAGCGCGTTTTCATCGATATCGAAGGTCGGCGTGTGGACGGGCGAGTTGAACTTGCCGCCCGCGCCGCCCGTGCCGAGCCGGTAAAAACAGGCCGGGATTTTTTGGGAATAATACGCGAAATCCTCCGCCGTCATCCTGATTGGCAGTTCGTGGACATTGTTTTTGCCCAAAAATTGGCAGGCCGCCTCGCGCAATTTTTGGGTCGTGGCCGGGTCGTTGAAAAGTACCGGATAGCCTTTTTGAATGTCCACTTCGCAGATAGCGCCGACCGATTCGGCGGTTTTTTCGGCCAAAATTTTGATGCGGCGATGGGCCTCGGCGCGCCATTTTTCGTCCATCGTCCGGAAAGTGCCCTCCAATTTCACAACATCGGGCAGCACGTTGGTCGCGCCGCCGACCGAGTTTATTTTCCCAAAACTCAACACCGACGGGATGGCCGGGTTGGCCATGCGGGCGACCAGATTTTGCAGCGCGACGATAATTTGCGCCGTCGCCGCGACCGCGTCCACGCAATCTTGCGGCATCGCGCCATGGCCGCCGCGCCCTTTTATCGTCAAATAAATTTCGTCGGAGGAGGCCATGAAAATGCCCTCGCGCAGCCCTATTTGCCCGGCGGGCAAGCTCGGATGGACGTGCTGGCCAAAGATCATGGCGGGTTCTGGTTTTTTCAAAACGCCCTCTTTGATCAAAATCGACGCGCCGCCGGGCAATTTTTCTTCGCCCGGCTGAAAAATGAGGCGCACCGTGCCCTCGAAATTTTCGCGGAACTGGTTCAATATCCGCGCCGCCGTCAGCAGGCTTGCCGTGTGGACATCGTGGCCACAGGCGTGCATGATGCCGGGGTTTTTGCTTTTGTACGGCACGTCGTTGGCCTCCAAAATGGGGAGCGCGTCAAAATCGGCCCGGAGGGCAATCGTCCTTTTTTTGGGGTTGCGCCCCTCGATTTTTCCGATCACGCCGTTGCCCCCGCCCCAACCGGTCGTGTGCGCGATGCCCCATTCGGTCAGTTTTTGGGCAATAAAAAGCCCGGTCCGGGTTTCCTCAAAACTCAGTTCCGGGTTTTCGTGCAAGTGGCGGCGACAAGAAATCGCGTCGGGCAAAAGCTCGGTGGCGAGCTGTCGGACTTTTTCAATCATTTTCTACACGGTTGACGGCCAACGGCGGACGGCGGACGGCTCCGTTGGTCGTCTGCCGTCCTCCGTCTGCCGCAGGGTTTATTTCACCAAAACGATTCGCCGCTCCGTTGTCCGTCCCGCTATTTCAAAACGGAGGGAAAACACGCCACTCGGCTGTTTCGAGAGGTCAAAAATGCCGTTCGGGTTTTCGCCTGCGGCAAATTTTTGGTCGGCGATAATTTGCCCGAGCGCGTTCACCAAACGGACGCTAACCGATTGATTTTCAATCAATTGCACCGAAAAATGGAGCGGGCCGCCCGTCGGGTTCGGCATGACCGAGAGCGCGGAAACGCCCGGCAAATTGTCCGTCGCGATGATAAAAGGAACGATGAACGTCTTTTCTTCCTCCACGCAGCCCGTCGCGTCGGTGATGGTGACGGTGTACGATCCGGCTTTTAGGCCGGTCAGGTTTTGATTGCTGCTACCGTTCGACCACTCATATATATATGACCCCGTGCCGCCGGAAACGGTGAGCGTGATCGCGCCG
>JANOQP010000930.1:0-16523 GCA_031414895.1 Saprospirales bacterium | reverse complement strand
CCGACCTGATGCCCGCCGATGTGATGGGCACCAGCGTTTTCAACCTCAAAACGAGCGATTTCTCGTTCAAGCCGGGCCCCGTTTTTTCCAACCTCATTTTGATCGACGAGATCAATCGCGCACCTGCAAAAACCCAGGCCGCGCTTTTTGAGGTCATGGAAGAACGCCAAATCACGGTGGACGGCAAGACGCACAAGTTGGGCCGCCCGTTCTTCGTCATGGCCACCCAAAACCCGATCGAACAAGAGGGGACCTACAAATTGCCGGAGGCGCAACTCGACCGTTTTATGTTCAAGATCATGGTCGATTACCCCGATTTGGCGGGGGAAAAGGCAATTTTGCGACGTTTTGCCAACGATTTTGACCAAAAATCAATCGAGACCGTCCAGCCCGCAATCACGCCTGGAGACCTCGAAGCCTGCACCCGCATCATCGAAAAAGTACTGATCCGCGAAGATTTGATGGACTATATCGCCACCATCGTCGATCATACGCGGCACAACGGCGACCTCATGCTTGGCGCATCGCCACGCGCATCGCTCGCCATTTTGAAGACCGCAAAGGCCGTCGCGGCGATGGGCGGACGCGCATTTGTCACCCCGGACGACATCAAATATGTCGCGCACCCGGTGCTGAACCATCGGATTATTTTGACCCCCGACCGGGAAATGGAAGGGGCGACGACGCGGGAGGTAATTGACGAGATTTTGAAAAAAATAGAGGTGCCACGTTGAAAACGATGTGAACTTTTGAACAAAAAAATCAATCCTCTGCCCGCATCCGATCCGCGTTTTCGGCGATGGTCAGGGCCTCGATGACGTCGCCGAGGTTTCCGTTGAGAATAGTTTCGAGCGAATAATTTTTGTTGTCGCCCTCCAAACGGTGGTCGGTCAGGCGGTTTTGCGGGTAATTGTACGTCCTGACCTTTTCTGATCGGTCGCCCGAACCGACGAGCGATTTTCGCTGCTCGGCGACTGCCCCCATTACGGACGATTTTTGCTGATCTTGGATGAGTTGAACTAGGCGGCCCATCGCGATGTCGCGGTTTTTGTGCTGCGAACGGCTTTCGGTGCTTTCCGCGACCGCGCCCGTCGGCAGGTGCGTAAAACGGATGCCCGATTCGGTCTTGTTGACGTGCTGCCCGCCTGCGCCCGATGCGCGAAAAGTGTCGGTCCGAATGTCCTCTTTTCGGATATTGATGTCCTCGATTTCCCATTTTGGCAAGACAGCGACCGTGACGGCGGATGTGTGCACGCGCCCCTTCGCCTCGGTCTCCGGGACGCGCTGAACGCGGTGTGTGCCGGACTCAAATTTGAGTTTGCCGTAAATTGCGCCGCCCGTGATTTCCAAAATTATCTTTGAAAAACCGCCCGCCGAGCCCGGATTTTCATCCAAAACCTCGGTTTGCCAACCTTCTTCGCTGAAATAACGGGAATACATTTTCACGAGGTCGCCGACAAAAAGCGATGCCTCGTCGCCGCCGGTGCCGCTGCGTATTTCGACAATAACCTCCTTTTCGTCCTCCGGGTTTTTGGGGACGAGGAGGATTTTTATGGAGGATTCAAAATGCGGGACTTGTTGTTCGAGGCCGAAAATCTCTTCTTTGGCCATTGCCCGCATCTCGTCGTCGGTCTCGGCAGCGAGCATTTCGCGGGCGGACTTCAGCTCGGCCAGCGTCCTTTCATATTTTGAAAAAACGTCCATGAGCGGCCCCAAATCCTTGTATTCTTTGTTGATTTTCCCCCAGCGCGTCATGTCCGCGAGCATGCCGGGGTCGGCCAATTGTTCCTCCAAATGGAGGTATTTTTCGCGGATCGCGACAAGTTTTTCCAGCATGTCAAGGCCCTGTTTCAGGCTTTTTTCAACTCAAACGTATAGTTTTCCATGATGAGGTTGGCGAGGAGTTTATTGCAGGCCGTCTCGACCGCCGTTTTTGCCTCGCCCTCCGATCCGGCCTCCAAGGTCATCTGGATGTGCTTGCCCATGCGCACGTCTGAAAACCCGTTGAGGTCGAGGTGTTTCATGTTGTTCAAAACGGTTTTGCCCTGCGGATCAAGGAGTTCGCGGTGCGGCATGATGTCTATTTCTGCGACAAATTTCATAAAAGGGTGGATATTTTGGCAAACGATGTTTCAAACAAAGGTAGTTTCATTTCCCATTTGTGAATTCAGGTTGCCCCAAATTTTTCTGCAAGTTATTGACCGCATCGCGCACCAAATTTTCTTCCGCAATTTCCGCGACCGTCACCCGCAAACCCGGCTCATTTTTCATCGTCCGCTCGATGGTCGAGAGCGCGTGCGGATTCCTGGCCCATGCCCGCCGCGCGATTCCGTTGTTGACATCCCAAAAAAGCATCGACCGCAACCGCCGCCGAGCGCCAACAGAGCCGTCGAGCACCATCCCAAAACCGCCGTTGATGACCTCGCCCCAACCGACGCCGCCGCCGTTGTGGAGGCTCACCCAGGTCGCGCCGCGAAACGAATCGCCGACAAAATTTTGCACCGCCATGTCCGCTGTGAACCGCGAGCCGTCGTAAATATTGGCCGTCTCGCGGAACGGCGAATCGGTGCCGCTCACGTCGTGGTGGTCGCGGCCCAAAACGACGGGGCCTTTGAGTTTCCCGGATTTTATGGCGCGGTTGAAAGCCTCGGCGATCAAGATCCGGCCCTCCGCATCGGCATACAAGATCCGCGAAAACGAACCGACGATGGGCAGGTTTTTCTTCGCGTTTTTTATCCAAATGATGTTGTCGCGGATCTGTCCCTTGATCTCGTCGGGGGCGATTTTGATCATTTTTTGCAAAACGGTAGCAGCGATTTTGTCGGTCGTTTCGAGGTCGGCGGCCTGGCCAGAGCAACAGACCCACCTGAACGGCCCGAACCCGTAATCGAAGCACATCGGCCCCATGATGTCCTCGACATAACTTGGGTAGCGAAAACCGCTCGGCGTTTTTTTGTCAAAAATATCCGCGCCCGCGTCGCCTGCTTCCTTCAAAAAAGCATTGCCATAATCCCAAAAATACATCCCGCGCCCGACCATCTTGTTTATCGCCACAACGTGCCGCCGGAGCGTCGAATGGATTTCGTCCATGAAGCGTTTTTTGTCCGAAATCAACAATTTTTTGGCGGCCTCAAAAGAAAAACCGACGGGCGTGTAGCCCATATCGTCGATATTGTGGAGGCTGGTTTGGTCGCTGCCAAGTTCAATCTTGATGTTTTCGGCGTCGAGTTTTTCCCAAAGTTCGACGATGTTCCCATGAAAAACGAGGGCGGTGCCGCGCCGTTCGCGCCTGTTTTTTTCGATCGAAACGATCAATTTGTCGAGGTCGGTGAACACGTTTTCCCGCAAAATGTAGCCGTCCGCGACCCGCTGTTCGACCGCCTCGCCGTCCGTTTCGGCAATCACGCCGACGCATCCGGTAATGACCGCCGCGCCCGCCTGTGCGCCGGACATGCCGCCGAGACCGCTCGTTACATAGATGCGCCCGCGCAAATCGTCGTCGCCGAGGCCGAGTTTTCGCCCCGCGTTCAGGAGCGTGATCGTGGTCCCGTGGACGATGCCCTGCGGGCCGATATACATAAAAGAGCCAGCGGTCATTTGCCCATATTGGGTCACGCCGAGCGCGTTGTAGCGGTTCCAATCGTCCTTTTTGGAATAATTCGGGACCATCATCCCGTTCGTAACGACGACCCGCGGGGCCTCCGAATGGCTCGGAAAAAGCCCCATCGGGTGGCCGCTGTACATCACAAGTGTCTGATTGTCAGACATTTGCGCGAGGTATTTCATGGTCAAAAGGTACTGCGCCCAGTTTTGGAAGACCGCGCCGTTGCCGCCATAAGTGATGAGCTCGTGCGGGTGCTTGGCCACTTTTGGGTCGAGGTTGTTTTGGACCATCAACATAATCGCGGCAGCCTGGTGCGAGCGGTGCGGATAGTCGGAAATCGGCCGCGCGAGCATCGCGTAACCGGGCCGAAAACGGTGCATATATATACGACCGTATTTTTCAAGCTCCCCGGCGAACTCGGCGGCCAGCACCGTGTGGTGTTTTTTTGGAAAATACCGGAGCGCGTTTTGGACGGCCAGCACTTTTTCATCCTCCGAAAGCATCGAGATTACCCGGCGCGGGGCATGGCTCACCGACGGGTCGAGGGGTTTTGCGGCAGGCAGTTCGTCGGGGATCCCGGCGAGTATTTGTGTTTTGAAATCGCTCATTTTCCAAAAAAATTAGGCGGCAAAATTGGCAAGCCTCAAAGTAAAAACCCGTTCGATTGGCCGATTTTTTCAAAATCAAAAAGACCTTTGCCCCGATGGAATTTCAACTTGAAAAAACAGACCCCGCTTCCCGCGCCCGGACGGGCCGCATCAAAACCGCGCACGGCGAGATAAAAACACCCATTTTCATGCCCGTCGGCACGGCCGGTTCGGTCAAGGCCGTCCACCAGCACGAATTGCGGGAGGACATCGCGGCGCAAATTATTTTGGGCAACACTTATCACCTCTACCTCCGCCCCGGCCTCGAAGTCATCGAAGCGGCGGGCGGGCTGCACAAATTCAACGGTTGGGACGGCCCAATTTTGACCGACAGCGGCGGCTATCAGGTCTACTCGCTGGCCGGGACGCGGAAAATAAAGGAGGAGGGCGTGACCTTTCAGAGCCATATCGACGGCTCGAAACATATGTTCTCGCCGGAGAAAGCCATTGATATTCAACGGGTTATCGGTGCGGACATCATCATGGCCTTCGACGAATGCACCCCATACCCCTGCGATTTTCGCTACGCAAAAAACTCGATGGACATGACGCACCGGTGGCTGAAAAGGTGCTGCGAACATTTCGACTCGGGCGGAGGAAAATACGGTTTTTCGCAGACGCTTTTCCCCATCGTGCAAGGCAGCACGTACCCAGAACTGCGCAAAATCTCGGCGGAGACCATCGCCAGTTTTGGCCGCGAGGGCAACGCGATCGGCGGGCTTTCGGTCGGCGAACCGGCGGAGGAAATGTACTCGATGACCGAGCTCGTGACCGATATTTTGCCAAAGGACAAACCGCGATATTTGATGGGGGTCGGCACCCCGGCGAACATTTTGGAGTGCATCGCGCTGGGCATCGATATGTTCGATTGCGTCATGCCGACCCGCAACGCTCGTCACGGCCAAATTTTCACGACCGAGGGCATCATCCACATCAAAAACGCAAAATGGAAGGCCGATTTTTCGCCCATCGACGCAGGCATCCCGACGGCAAGCTCCAATTTTTACACAAAAGCCTACCTGCGCCACCTGTTCGTGAACAACGAAATACTCGCGCTCCAAATCGCATCGCTGCAAAACCTCGGCTTCTATTTGTGGCTGGTCGGCGAGGCGCGGCGGCACATTGAAATGGGGGATTTTTTGAGCTGGAAAAAGGGGATGGTCGAGCAGGTTTCGCTGAAAATTTAAGTGCTTTCGTCACCGCCAAGTGGTTTTGAACACAGGGTCAAGCTGCTCCCATCTGCCGCTTTTTTGGTTGGCGCGCCCATTGTTTTTTGGCGCAGGAATTACGTCAAATTGAAGCCGCACCTCACCCAATCAAACTCCTTCCCGCCATCTCCGCCGGCTGCGGCAGCCCCATCAATTGTAAAATGGTCGGTGCAATATCGGCCAGTCTTCCATCCATAAGTTCTTGATCGTCAGCAGTTTGCGGCGAAACGAGGATGCACGGCACGGGGTTTTTGGTATGCGCGGTGTTCGGTGTCCCGTCGGCGTTGATCATAAAATCGGAGTTGCCGTGGTCGGCGATGATCAGGCAGGAATAGTTGTTTTCGAGCGCGAGCGGGATGATTTTTTCGAGACAGTTATCGACTGTTTCCGCCGCTTTCATGGCTGCCGTGAACACGCCAGTGTGGCCGACCATATCGGTGTTCGCAAAATTGAGGCAGATAAAATCCGGCCCGTTTTTCACGATCTCGGCCATGATCGCCGTCGTGATTTCGGGCGCGGACATCTCCGGTTGAAGGTCGTAGGTCGCCACTTTTGCCGACGGCACCATGATACGGGTCTCGTTGGCGAAAGGCTGTTCGCGCCCCCCGTTGAAAAAAAACGTGACGTGCGGATATTTTTCGGTTTCCGCGATGCGCACCTGCGACCGACCGTTTTTCGCGATGAACTCGCCGAGCGTCATCGTCACATCGTCCTTGTGAAAAAGCACCTCGACGTTCACGAACGAATCGTCATATTTCGCCATCGTCACGAAATGGAGCGGCATTTTTTCCATCCCAAAATCGGGGAAATCCTTTTGGCTCAAAACTTCGGTCAATTCGCGCAGCCTATCCGTGCGGAAATTGAAACAAATGACCACATCGCGCGGCTCGATTTTTCCCGAAAAACCAGCCGCCGCGACCGGTTTGATGAACTCGTCGGTGACCCCATTTTCATATGATTTTGACAAAAAATCGGCGAAATCATCCGTTTTTGCCTCCGAAATTCCATGCACCAAAAGGTCGTAGGCGAGCTTGATGCGCTCCCATCTTTTGTCGCGATCCATCGCAAAATACCGCCCGACGAGCGTGGCGATGCGCGTTTTTTTTCCTTTTAAAAAATCTTGGAGGTCACCCAAAAACTTTGTGCCGCTCTTCGGATCGACATCGCGGCCGTCGGTGAAAGCATGGATGAACGACCTTTCAACGCCCCGGTTTTCGGCAATCTCGACCAAATTTTTGAGGTGGTCGATATGCGAATGCACGCCGCCGTCGCTCACAAGGCCGAGGAAATGAACGGCCCGGTTTTCCTTTTTTGCAAGATCAAATGCTGCCAAAAGGGTCTCGTTTTTCGCCAGTTCGCCCTCGCGGACGGCCTTGTTTATTCGCGCCAATTCTTGATAGACCACCCGACCCGCGCCGATATTGAGGTGGCCGACCTCCGAATTGCCCATTTGCCCATAGGGCAGGCCGACATCCTCGCCGTGCGTGATGAGCGTCGAATGCGGGCGGGTTTGCCACAAAATATCGAAAAATGGGGTGTTTGCCCGGGCGATTGCGTCGGCCTCGATTTTTGGGCCGAGGCCCCAGCCGTCGAGGATGAGGAGGAAGGCGCGTTGATTTTTCATGCTAAAAAGGTTGAAATTGCCGCAATTGCACGTCGGAATTTTGATGAAAAAAGTATCTGCTTACTGCTGGCGCGAAGTTTCACCTCGTGCCCCATATTATGTCGGCTGTGCCGACTACGCTAATCCGACTTGGGCGCGAAATCGTTCCGGAGGGGTCGGCAAAGCCGACATAATATGGGGCACGAGGTAAAACCTCGCGCCAGCGGAAGGAAGCACGAGGTGAAACCTCGTGCCAGCGGAAGGAATCGAAAAATTGAAATCCGGGCGAAAATAGCACACCCCGCTCCGCAAAACCGCCCCCTGTTTTTTCAAAAAAATACGCCGCCCAAAAGTTTTTGCGCCGCAAATTTGCCCGGTGCGTTAATTTGGCCGCGCCCAACCAATTGAAAGTCAATCCTTTACAAGCACCCAACTTATGAATTATCCCGTTCGCCTGCCCGCTTTTTTGCTCGCTTTTTTCATCGCCAGCCAGTTTGTTTTTTGCCAAAACCGCACCGCGCCCGCCAAGGAAATGCGCGGCGCGTGGATCGCATCTGTCGCCAATATCGACTGGCCGAGCAAGCCGGGCCTCGACCCGGAGGTCCAGCGGGCGGAGTTTGACAGTCTCCTGAACGTTTTGCAGCACATGGGCATGAACGCCGTTTTTGTGCAGATCCGGCCCGCCGGCGACGCGCTCTATCCGACAAAATTTGCGCCGTGGTCGCGCTATTTGACCGGAAAACAGGGCGTCGGACCGGAGCCTTATTATGATCCGCTCGATTATATGGTGACCGCTGCGCACAGCCGGCGCATGGAATTTCATGCTTGGTTCAACCCATATCGGGCGACGACCGACCTCGATACGACGAAATTGGCCCCAAATCATTTGATGAAATTGCGCCGCGATTGGGTCTTCAAATATGGGAACAAATATTTTTTCAACCCCGGGATCCCGTCAGTTCGCTACAATTTGGTGGAGATGATCGGCGATGTCGTCACACGATATGACATCGACGGGGTGCATTTTGACGACTATTTTTACCCGTACCCGGAAAAGGACCAGGCGCTCAACGACTACAAAACCTATCAAGAATTTGGCCAGGCCAGTTTCAAGAATATCGAGGATTGGCGGCGCAACAACGTGGACGAGTTCATCCGCTTGACCGCCGAAAAAATCCGCTCCATCAAGCCGTATGTGAAGTTTGGGGTCAGTCCGTTCGGTGTTTGGCGCAACGCCAATAACGACCCGAACGGCTCGGCCACCCGCGCCGGGATTCAGACCTATGATGATTTATTTGCCGACGTATTGCTCTGGTTGGATAAGGGTTGGATAGATTATGCGGCCCCGCAAGTCTATTGGAGCATCGGTTTTCCAGCTGCCGATTATGAAAAACTCGTCGATTGGTGGGGCAAGCACAGCTACGGAAAACATATTTATGTCGGCCACGCGGCCTATAAAATCGGCGACCCGAACATCACCAAAAACGACGTGAACTGGGGCCGCCGCGACGAGATCTCGCGACAAGTTTGGATGAACCGGGGCAACCCGAACATTCAGGGCAGCATCTTTTTCAGCGCAAAAGCGGTCATGAAAAACCCGCTTGGCGTGGCCGATTCGCTCACTTATTCGCTGTTTGAGCGAAAGGCGCTCGTCCCCGGTCTTGCCTTCAAATCAAACCCGCCCGCGCCGCCGAAAATTTGCAGGGCAAAAGGCTCGCCCTCGACCATCAAATTGGCGTGGCAGGTCTGTTCGACCGCACCGGAGGACCAGCCGTACTATTTCGCGGTCTATCGGTTTGTCGGCGCGGAGGTCGGCTCGTTCGACGACCCTGCCAACCTGCTTTCCATCACGAATTACAACGCCGAAAAATGGTGGCTCGAAGATCAGGCCGTTCAGGAAGGCCAATATTATACCTACGTCGTGACCGCTTTCAACCGCAACAACGTGGAAAGTTTTTCTTCCGAGCCAGTCGTTTTGAAAAAAACAAAGCGCGGGGCGAAACGGATCGGCGGGACTTGGTACTCGAAATTGTTGAAAAAATGAGCCGCGAATTGAGGCGGTGACTTCAAGTCACCGCCTCAATATTCATCCATAAAGTTCATAAATAATCTGCTCCCGCGAATACCCAATTTTGACCAACAAATTGGCGACGGCCTCATCAATCATGCGACTCCAACCGCAGAGGTAAAACCGCACATCTGGGCGCGGTACGGCATATTTTTCGAGATAAATTTGGTGGAGGTGGCCGCGGTGGCCGGACCAGTTTTCGGCACGGCTCAAAGCTATATCATATTGAAAATCAGGGAGTTGCGCGGCGAGGGACTCAAATTCTGTTCGATATAAAATATCCATTTCCAGCCGTGCGCCGAAAATCAGGTGCAAATTTCGGTGCGGCTGCCCGCTGTTTTTCAGGTCAAAAACCATGCTACGAAAAGGCGCGACGCCCGTCCCGGTACAGATAAAAACGAGGTCGGTCTCGATGTTTTTTGGGAGAAAAAACGCGCCGTCCGGGCCTTTGAAACGGATGGGCGAACCGACGGAGATTTCGTTAAAAAGATAGTTGGTGCCGGCCCCATTTTCGAGCTGGACAATGCAAAATTCGAGGGATCGCGTGCCGTCGGGCGCATTGGCGATTGAATAGCTGCGCCAACGTTTTTGCCGCCGCTCGTGAATCGGCAAATCAAAAGTGACGAACTGCCCGGCGCGGAAATCGAACGGCTCGTCGTCAACGATTTCCACCCAAAAACGGCGCACAGTCGGCGTTGCCTGCTCGATTTTGATGACCGTCGAATCGTACCAAGTTGTCATTTTTTCAGCATCATTTCTTCAAAACGGAAAACAACCGGGAAGCCCAATTGGTTGAAAAACTGCCCGGTTTCCGCGCCCCCCCGATCGCTCGTAGCGAGGACAAAATCGCCGCCCCACGCGCCGAGGCTCTTTGTTTCGCCCCAAAATTTTTCAAAAAAAACGGTTTGGGCGCGGGGCAGATCGACGGCCTCGGCAATCAAATTTTCGTGCTTTCGGATGATTTCTTCAAAAACCGGAAGCGAGTCGGCGGCCAAAATTTCGCGGGTAAAACGGCTGATTTTTTTGACCAAAACAGCCCGGTTTTCCACAATTTCCCGATAGCGGTGGATGCCCGCCCGGCTGTCCTGTTTTTGACCTAAATAGATGAAATACAGGCAGTTATGAAATTTTGGAAAAAAATCGACGAGCTTGACGACGGGCTTTTTGTCCAAAAGTTGGAACAAAATAGGGCCACCGGCGCGGGCGCAAGCGATGTCATATCCGGAGCCGCCGAAGGTTTTTTCGAGCAACAAATACGGGTCGGCCCCACCCCATTCGGCCAAAAGCGAAAGCAGCGTGCTGCTCGTCCCAAGACCCCACGAACGCGGAAAATCGGTTTTTGTCTCGACCAAAATGGGGTTGCTGTTTTTTAAAAAACCGGGATTTTGATGACGGATCTCTCGGAGGACCTCGGCGAGTTGGACGGCGGTTTTTGCATCGCCCGTGTTTTTAAAATGGAAATCCGAAAACTCGTAATCCGCTGAAAACCAACAAGTTCCGTCAGGTTCGAGGCTGCGCCAGGTCATTTTTTTTTCGGAAAAACCGGTTTCCGCATTTTCAAGAACAGTCAAATTTTGGCCAAAACGGGTCGGCAAGGCAAGGGCCTCCGCGCCGTCGAGGACTGCGTATTCGCCGGTCAAAAGGAGCTTGCCGTTGGTGCGGGCGGAGAAAATTTCGCGGTGTTCTTTCACAAAAAATCAGGCTGGTTTTGCGGCGAAAATAACTTGATTTTGCCCGCTCGCATCTTTGGACTACTTTGGCAGCCGCATTTTTGCAGGACTATGCTGAACACATTCCGTTCGTTTTTTGTGGAAAAACCGTTGCTTTTGGCTGGTTTGGTTTCCATTTTGGTCAATTTTTCGGCAATCGGTCAAGTGCCCGACGGCTCGTTGGTTGCCGTGGACTCAAGCGGCGTTTTTTGGGTGGGCCGTCCGGACGGGCTTTTTCGGCTCGATTCGACGGGCGTTTCACAACGGATCATGTTCGACACCGCCGATTCGATGCGGGTTTCCGGCCCGGCAGTTTCGGCTATTTGTGCGGCGGGCGACGGACGGCTCTTGATTGGCACACTGGGCAGCGGCCTCCATTTTTTTGACCCAAAAACGCGAAAAAACACGCGCTTCAAAAACACGCCGGGGCAACTTTCCAGCCTGCCGAGCGATTCCATTTTGGCCATTTTTCACGGAAAAAAAGAAGTTTGGGTGGCCACCCCGGCGGGGCTTTCAAAATGGCTCGCGCCGCTCGATTTGTTCCGCACTTTTCGTCCATTGCCGGGTGATGTTCGGCGATTCGCGCCCGTCGCGATAGAATTGGACGAAAATAACCAAAATGGCATCTGGTTGCCTGCCGAAGGCGGGGCGTTCTATTTCAATAAAAAATCAGAAACGCTCCGGTTTTTGCCGCTCCCAAATTCAAAACCAGAGGCCGTGAAACTGCCTGTTTCGATGCCCGTTTTCCCTTTGGTAAAAGCGGGCGAAAAAACGGACGGCAAACCCGACCTCCGAAAAAAAGTGGCACTTTGGCTGCTCTTCGGGGCAGTAATTTTGGGCGGTTTGGCGTGGCTTTTTCGGCTCGCCGTCGGTCGGATCCGCAAACAGGAGCAACTGAAATTCACCATTCGCGAAAGCGAAAATCAATTGTTGCGGTCGCAAATGAACCCGCAGTTCCTTTTCAACAGCCTGACGAGCATCAAAAATCATATCCTTTCCAACGAAAAATTTTTGGCGGCGGATTATTTGAGCGGCTTCGCGCTTTTGCTCCGCAACATCCTCGACCACAGCCGCTCGGAGCGCATCCCGTTGAGCGACGAACTCGACACTTTGAGGCTTTATGTGAGCCTCGAACAGTTGCGTTTCAAGAAAAAATTCGACTTTGAACTGCGCGTCGATCCGTCGTTGCCGCAACAAGATCTGCTCGTGCAGCCGCTCATTTTGCAGCCTTTTGTGGAAAACGCCATCCGCCACGGTTTGCAGAACAAAGAAGGGAAAGGCTATCTTTTGGTCGAGATTCTGCGGAAAAACGATCAGTTGGTCTATCGAATCGAAGATAACGGCCCCTCCCGCGCCCGCCGCGAGGCCATCCGTGCGGCGACCGCAAGCCCCGCCGAGGAGCTTCAAATCACCCGCGATCGGTTGATGTTGCACCAAAAAGATGCGTCGGTCGAATGGAAGGATTTGGGCGACGAGGCGACCGAAAAAACCGGGACGCTCGTTGAGGTCGTGATGAAAATGCAGACCGAAAAACCGACCTTGATTTAAAGCAAAAGGTAAAAGTCAAAAGTGATGACATATGAGCGAACCAGCGAAAAAAACGCCACCCTCCTATTTTGAAATGGTCTTCGCGGTGACGCGGAAAATCCCCGCCGGGCGGGTGACAAATTATGGCGCGATCGCCAGTTATCTCGCGCTCGGCGCGGCGCGGATGGTCGGTTGGGCATTGAACCAGGCGCACTCCGTTCCGGGGGTCCCGGCGCACCGGGTGGTCAACAGAAAGGGCGAATTGAGCGGGCGGCACCATTTTCACCCGCCCGAACGGATGGCACAACTACTTGAAAATGAGGGAGTTGTGGTCGAAAACGATGCCGTGCGGGATTTCAAGACGCTCTTTTGGGACCCGGGGACGGAGCTTCCATTGGAGGCTTTGGATGATTGATGTACCGGCGGCTTCAGCCGCCGACAGTCTGTTTTCCGTAAAAAAAAACTACAATCGGCGGCTGAAGCCGCCGGTACATGACTTACCACATTTCAATATTTTCAATGAAAAAAATCACCCTTTTTACGCTTTTCGTCGGCTGTTTGGCCCTGTTCCAAGCCTGCAAACCGAACGATCCAAATTGGCCGGGCGGCCAACAAAACAGCGCGGCCACGACCGCCCCGGCAACCTCGGCGACCATCTTGGACACGTTTGCCGACGTGCAGGTTTTGCGGTACGACGTGCCGGGCTGGGAGCAACTTTCGCTCAAGCAAAAGACGCTCATTTATTATCTTTCGCAGGCGACATTGGCCGGGCGCGACATTATTTTTGACCAAAATTGCAAGTGGAACCTGACCGTCCGCAAGACTTGCGAAGGCATTTTGGGCAACCAAAAAATCGACCGGACGACGGCGGAATGGGCGACTTTTGAGAAATATGCAAAGCGCGTTTTTTTCTCCAACGGCATTCATCACCATTATAATGAGGTGAAGATTTTGCCCGATTTTTCCCAAAAATGGTTCGAAACGACCGTTCGGGCGACGGGCGCGGGCAATTTGCCGAATTTCACGAATGGTGACCTCGATGCGTTTTTGGCCCAAATCTCGCCCGTTATTTTTGACCCAAAAGTGATGGCAAAACGGGTGAACAAAGACGAGAACGCGGACATCATCGCGGCCTCTTCCTGCAATTTTTACGAAGGTTTGACGGCGAAGGAAGTGGACGGTTTTTACGATAAATTGAGGGGGTCGGGCGAGAAAAACCCGCCGAGCTACGGCCTCAATTCCAAGTTGGTGAAGGACGCGCACGGCATTTCGGAGCGGGTCTATAAAATCAACGGGATGTACAGTGGTGCGCTCGAAAACGTGGTCAATTGGCTCGAAAAAGCGGTCGGCGTGGCCGAAAACGAGCAACAGGCAAAGGGCCTTCGGCTGCTGATCGAATATTACCGGACGGGCGACCTCAAAAAATTTGACGAATACTGCATCGCTTGGGTGCAGGACACGGCCTCGGTGGTCGATTACACGAACGGTTTTATCGAGGTCTATCACGATCCGAAGGGCTATAAGGGCGATTGGCAGGGCTATATCTGCTATGCCGACCCCGACGCGACGCAGAAAATGAGCATCATTTCGCGCAACGCGCAATGGTTCGAGGACAACGGGCCGATCCAGGATATTTACAAAAAGAAAAAGGTCGTCGGCATCAGCTACCGGGTGATCAATGTCGCGCAAGAGGGCGGTTCGTGTGCCCCGGCGACGCCGATTGGCGAGAATTTGCCCAATTCCGAGTGGATCCGGGCGGATTTTGGGTCAAAATCGTTCAGTTTCAACAACATCATCACGGCCTACGGGAAGGTCGGCGGCGCGTCCGCGCTCTCCGAATTTGCCAACGATCCGGAGGAAATCGAGCGCGGAAAAAAATACGGCGAGACGACCGACAAGATGCACACGGCGCTTCACGAGGTGCTCGGCCATGCTTCCGGGCGGCTGAAAGCGGGTGTTTCCGAGGGTGCGATGACGCTGAAAAACTATTATTCGACGCTCGAAGAGGGCCGCGCCGACCTTTTTGCGCTCTATTATATGCCCGACCCGAAGCTCGTCGCGCTCGGTGTTTTGCCCGACGGCGAGGCGTACAAATCGGAGTACGACAACTATATCCGCAACGGGATGATGCAGCAACTTCGGCGCGTGCCGCTCGGCGCAAATATCGAGGAAGACCATATGCGCAACCGCCAAATGGTCGCAAAATGGGCCTTTGAAAAAGGCCAAAAAGACGGTGTCATCGTCCGCGAGGTGCGCAACGGGAAGACCTATTTTGACATTAAAGATTATGCGAAATTGCGGGTGCTTTTCGGGCAACTTTTGTCGGAGATCCAACGGATAAAATCGGAGGGCGATTTCAAAGCGGGCAAGGCCTTGGTCGAAGGCTACGGCGTGAAGGTCGATGCCGAGCTGCACAAAGAGGTCAAATCGCGTTTTGCGGCGTTGCCGAACAAGCCGTTCAGCGGTTTCGTTCAGCCGAACCTCGTGCCGGTGATGGACGCAGCGGGGAAAATTATCAATGTGAAGGTGGAGGCTGCGCCCAATTTTTTGCAGCAGCAATTGTTTTTTGGGAAAGAATGGGCGTTTTTGCCGGTTTTTAATTGAAGCCCCACCCCCGACCCCTCCCCGAAAGGGAGGGGAGACGCAACACCCGCGACACCACAAACTTTCCATTTTATCTCCTGTGGGCCTCCCATCCCCTTCGGGGAGGGGTCGGGGGAGGGGCTAATCGACCAGCATCGCTTTTTTGTCCAATTCCTGATTGACCAAATTTTTCGGAAGCTCGCGGAACTCGTATTGTTGGTTGCGCAATTGCGGGCGAAAACCCGCCTCGACGATGGCTTTTTGGATGCCGTCAGCCGTGAATCGGTGCCGCGCCCCGGCGGCGGAAACAACATTTTCCTCGATCATGATCGACCCAAAATCGTTTGCCCCGGCGTGAAGGCAGACTTGGGCGACCTGTTTGCCGATGGTCAGCCACGATGCTTGGATATTGACGATGTTTGGCAACATAATTCGGCTCAACGCAATCATCCGCACATATTCATCGCCAGTCACGGCATTTCGGGCGCGTTTTATTTTTTTTAAAATCGTGTCCTCATCCTGAAATGGCCACGGGATGAATGCCAAAAAACCCTTCGCATCCGCTGGTTTTTCGGACTGCACTTGCCGCATGGCCACGAGGTGTTCCATCCGTTCGAGGTTCGTTTCGATATGGCCAAACATCATCGTGGCGGAGGTCGTGAGGTGCAGTTTGTGCGCGGCCCGCATCACGTCGAGCCATTCTTGGCCGCTGCATTTTCCTTTTGAAATAAGTCGCCGGACGCGGTCGCTCAAAATTTCCGCGCCCGCGCCGGGCAATGAATCGAGTCCCGCGGCGTGCAGTTTTTCCAGCACTTCGTAATAGGAAAGTTTGTCGAGCTTGGCAATGTGCGCGATTTCCGGCGGGCCGAGCGCGTGAAGTTTCAGCGTCGGGTAGAGCGATTTCAGTTCAGAAAAAAGGTCGACATAAAACGAGAGGCCGAGGTCGGGGTGGTGGCCGCCCTGCAAAAGGAGCTGCTCGCCGCCCAATTTGAAGGTTTCCTCGATTTTGATTTTATACTCGTCAATGGTGGTTATATATGCCTCATCGTGGCCGGGGCGGCGATAAAAATTGCAAAATTTGCAATTGGCGATGCAAACATTGGTCGTGTTCGAATTGCGGTCGATGATCCAGGTGACCGTGTCGCCCGGCACTTTTTGTTGGCGGAGGGCATTCGCGGTGAACATCAGTTCGGCGGTCGGTGCGTTTTCGAGCAAAAAAACGCCCTCTTCGGCGGTCAGGAAATCGAGGCGCAGGGCGCGGTCGAGCAAGTTGGAGACATTCATTTTTCAATAAAATTTCGAGGGATAAACATCGGTTGGGCGAAGGTAGTTTTGAAAAAAAACAACACGTTTGTCCGCCATCACGGGGCTTTCGCAGGTATCCGCCTACCGGCTTTTGGAGGACTTTGTAAGGTTGGGCATCCTTCGTGAAATATCCGGGAAGAACCGCAACCGTATTTTTATTTTTCAGGAATACTATACTGTTTTCAAATAATGACCCGCTATGAACTGCACAAGAAAGTTAAATAGCGAAACCGCTATTTAAGTTTTTGCACACACAAGTTAAATAGTGC
>JANOQP010000929.1:0-8455 GCA_031414895.1 Saprospirales bacterium | reverse complement strand
GGGGAGTAATGTTGGAGCAGTTCCTGTTGCGTTTGGCGGATGCGGTCGATGAATTCGAGGCCGAGCTTCCATTTTGCGTCCGGGTTGCGGCGCAGCACGCCGAGGCCGCTGCACGGTACGTCGAGGAGCAACCTGTCGGCGGTTCCGTAGAGTCGTTTGATGACTTTTGTGGTGTCGATTTCGCGCGTTTCGATGATGCTCGAAAGGGCGCGACGGGCGCGTTTTTTGAGTTCTTCGAGTTTCCAGCCTTCGGTGTCGAGGGCCAAAATGCGGCCTTTGTTGTTCATCAGCGCGGCCAAATGGAGCGTTTTTCCGCCGCCGCCCGCACAGGCATCGACGACGCGCATCCCCGGTTCGACCTCCAAAAACGGCGCGACCTGTTGGCTCGAAAAGTCCATTATTTCAAAAAAACCTTCCTTAAAAGCCTCGGTCCGGAACAGGTTTGTCCGTTTTTCGATCAAAAGCGCGTCCGTCCCGATCGGGCGCGATTCGATTTCCTCATTGGATAGGATTTTTTGCAGGTTGCCCCGTTCGACCCGGAGCGTGTTCGTGCGGACGATGAGCCGGGCCTGTTCGTTGAGCGAGGCGAGGGTCGGTTCCCAAAGTGCGCCGAGCTCTTTTTGGCCGAGGTCGTCGAGCCAGTTCGGGACGCTCTCGCGGGTGCGGCGGTCCTCGAAAAGCCGGCGTTTTTTGCGTCGCAGCTCCACCGGGTCGAGGCCCTTGAACTCGGCCCAGTCGGGGACTTCCTCGTTGCGGATATGTTTCCAAATGCCAAAAAGCAGGCAAAAATCGGCCTCTGTTTTTGGCCTGTGGCCGAGCAGTTCGGCCAAAAGCCGGAAATTCCGAACGATATCATAGGTCGTTTCGGCGATGAACGCACGGTCGCGGGCACCCCATTTTGGGTTGCTTTTGAGCACGCGCTCGATGACCTTGTCGGCGTAATTGTTCTGTGATTTGTCAAAAATCTCGGTCAGGGATCGGGCGACGGCGAAGAGGAGGTTGGGGAAAAGTTTGAAGTTCAAAATGTATGTTGTCAGATTTTTTCTATTCCGCAAAGGTGATAAATAAATCCGCCCCTTCAATGGATAAACGGCATCCCGCCCGCCGTTTTTGCCGAAATAAATCCTTTTTCGGCCAAAAATCGGCGCCACGCGAGGGCCCGTTTCGATGCGTTGTAGGTGTAAAAAGTCTGGTTTTCGTTGAGTTTTTCATGGAAACCGAGCCGTGTCCCAAAATGGTTTTCGAGCAGTTTTATCGTCCCAAAAACGAACCAGTCGCGCCGTTCACCGCCACCTCCGACAAACGGGGTGGTCACTTCAAAAGCGAGCATGTCGGCTATTTTTTGAAAATCCTGCGGGTCGTTTTTTGACAAATCGGGCAGTTTTAGACCGAATTGTTCGAGGTAAAAACGGATGACCTCCGGCTGCGTATGCTCTTTTAATTTTTTTATAAATAGTTGATTGTCCGGATTTTGTGCAAAATTTTCGGGCGGCAGCCCAAAATCCGTTGTTAAAAATTGCCAGACATTGTGGCCATTTTCATCCGTCGAAAACTGTTCAAAAAGCGGCGCCACATCGGCCAATTGAGACCACGGAACGCCCGCCAGGATCTCGCGTTGGAGCTGCGCTTTTGCCCGCGAGTCCATGCTGAGCGTGAAGGTTGCGACGAGTTTTTCGCGGAACGAGACGCCTATGTTTTCCAAAAAAAGCAGGTGCAGGATGGTCGCCTGCTCCTCAAATTCGCTCAAATCGTCGTTTTCGAGGTGGCCGAGCAGGGCCAATTTCAGCTTTTGGGTCAGTTCCGTCGGAGCGGCGAGGGTGTTGATATAGGTGCCGAGCCAATCCTGCCTCATGATCTCGTTGATGCAAAGCCCCTTTTCCTCGACGCTGAAATCGGCCGATTTTCGGAGATAAAAATCGAGCAGCTGATCCGGTTTGTCGTTCTGGAAAAGGCGCGTGAGGTCATCCAAATCGCGGTAATTGAACGGTAGCCGTTCAAAAAAGGCCAAATCCTCCGGTATTTGGAGCTTCGCGGACAAATTGAGCCGCTTGATGGACGCCACCGGCCGGACTTTTTTGAGCGCGGAAAAAACGGCCATTCGGTGCTTTGGCCTGAAAAATTGCGACTGCAAGACATCGTTAAGGTCCATCACCGAAAGACTGTCGCGGCCCTGCAAACGGTCAAGTTTTTCGTTGAAGATCCGCTCTTGCCAGCCCGTGAAATCGTTCCCAAGTTTTGACTGAAAATTTTTCCAAGCGGCAATTTGGGCCTCCATCGGCGCCGTGCCAAAATCGGGCTGCATGATCTTGTTGAGCAAAAAAACGGCCCGTTTTGGCACGTTCAAAACCGAGTCGCGGCGAGGGTCGTCGAGCATTTTGAGCAGTGCGCCAGACCAAACGGCCTCCGGGTTTTGTTCGAGGTAATCGAGGTAACGGGCGGCGCGGGCGGGCGATTTTTCAACCTCGAATTTTTTCAAAAAAACGATGCGGCCCTTTTTGTCCATTTTTGGCAGGGAAGCTAACTCATTGATTTTCAACGATTCAGGCATCAAAAAAAACTGTTCCCATGTTGTGGCCGCCAATTTTTCGCGGGCCGCATTGTTCAATAATTTGGCGGCCATCCGCAAGATATCCTCGTCGTATTCCCCCTTTTCGAGGTCGGTCAGGGCCTTGACGAGCTGGGTTTCGAGTTTTTCGGGCGGCAGGTTTGCGCCCGTTTCGAGTTTTCCATCGATTGTCTTTTTTTCGGGCAACGGGGCGCGCCAACCGGTTTTTTGGAGGTAAAAATTGCAGACGCCGACGGTTCCGATTTGAGAAAAAAGGGCCGCTTTTTTCAAAAAAAGCCGGAGCTGCGCCGGCTCGTCACGCAGTTTTTCCCAATGCCGCGAATAGAGCCTGTCCAAGATCCGGCTGGCCGAAAAATTGAAATCGACATTGCGTTCGCGAAGGCAGGCGGCATATTCGAGGGCGGTTGCGTCGGTGAGGTCGAGCGATGCAACTGCTTGGTTTTCAATGAGATAGCGCATTTTTTGCGGCGGGTTTTCCTCCAAAAAAGCGATGACCGAATCCACTTTTGCCGAGCCGCGCCAATCTTGCCCGGCCTCCGCACAGAAGTCGGTCAACTGCACCAGCACCTCCAAATATTTGTACTTGAACGACGGCAAGAGCGGGTTGAAACTGCGCACCATTTGTCGGAATTGCTCGATTTTTTCAAGCACGGTCGCCGGGTCGGCCTCGGTCAGTTTTTGGTACGAATCGCGTGCGATGGAGTCATTCGGCGAGCTCAGGTGGCGAAAAAGGCGGTCGGTCTCCTCGGCCAAACTGCCCGAAAGTTCGCGGTTCGTAAAGGTTTGGCGGCGTGTGTCCCATTCGTAGTTTTCATGGTTTTTTGCCCAAAAAGCGGCATAATTGAACGCCCAGACCCGGTCGTCGGCTGTCAAAACAGTCCGTCCGAGGGTGTCAGGTACCGCCGTTTTTTGGTTGGTCAAATGCTCGATTTGCCGCAAAACCCCCGCTTTCGACCCCGGAAACGAACGGAACCGCGCATTTTCACGGAGCTTCATCGCCTGGGTCGCCAGGTAATAGATCGAGCGCGGGTGGTGCGTCCGGGCGAGCGCCAAAACGGCGTTTCGGCGCACCCAGGGGAGGTTGCCCGTTTGGGACAAAACGAGTCCCCAATAGTCGACCTCATGCTCAAAAAAACTGGGTCGCGCCCCAATCTCGGCCTCAAAACCGTGCTGCCGAATGGCGTCCAAAGTGCCGAGCGAGTCGCGCCAAAACCGGACGCGCTGCGCTTCGACTTCCGGCACGTCGGTCCCGATATAGTGGTTGAGGGCAACTTCGAGGGCATATTCGGCCTGGTCACCAGCGATGGACCTTTCCTCGGCCCATTTCAAGATTAGGTCCACCCCGTTGTCTGTCGGCGACGCGGCGAGGGCATGGGCGAACCAAGCGAAGACCATCCGCGGCTGGTTTTTGTCCAATTTTTTTGCCGTGGAAAAGAGCAGGCTGGCGGAGTTTTCGAGGAAAACAAGTTGTTCGAGCGCGTCAAAAATGGCCGCCGAGTCGCGTTTTTCGAGCGCGGCAGAAAGCGCACTGCCCCATTTTTTCAACAAAAAATTGGGGTGTTCCGCGCTGGCGAACGGCCTGATATCGGCCACAACCTGTTGATTTTCAATTGGTTGCATCAACCAAGCGTCCAAAAGGTGGTCGTAAAAAAAGCGGTCCCTGTTTTTGTAAAAAAAATCAAAATAAGCGGCCTTCCCGAGCCGCGCAGCGGGCCATTTTGGATCAAAAAAGAAGCAGGCATCGTGTAAAAAACGGCTCGCCTGCGCGTTCGTTTCGGCCCGTCCGAGTGCGCTGCCGAGGTCGCGGAGCGCTGTTTTGTTGCCCTCAAAAGTTTGGGTCCGGAGCGTGGAAAGGAGCTGTTTCGGGCTGTCGGGCGGCTGGGCAAGGGCCAACCGCGAGCAAAAAAACAACAAAAAAAAGACCCGAAAAGGAAGGTTCATGTGTGTTTTGAGAACTGGTCAGTTCATAAAATAATGGTGAAATCGGTTGGCCTCGACCGTTCAGTTCCCGTCCGATTTTAGCTCGCCCGGCTTTTTGTCGGTCATATAGAGACGGACTTGGATGCCGGTCGCGTTCAGCTCGGTGTTGCCGAGGAGGAGCATGTTCTTTTTGAAGACCTGGCATTTCCACGAATTGTTGAAATAAGGGTTGTCGGTGTTCATGAAAAGGGTCTCGTTGGCCTCGTCGAATGCCCAACGGCCAGAATGGGTCGCTTTTGCGTCGTTGAAGATTTGAAAAGTCTGGTCTTTTTGGAAAATAAGCCAACGGTTGACGTATGCTTTTTCAAACAATTTTGGGTCGGACGCAAGCGTCACCAGCCAGTTTTGTTCGGTCAAAAAGGCCATTTTCGACGCGCTCAACGGTTTTTTTTGCGCGGTCGGGACCTTGAGCGAAGTGGTTGGTTCGCCAACCCCGGTCGGTTTGGGCATCACGGGGTTTGGCTTTGCGGGTGCTGTTGCGGGTGTTTGATTGGTTGTGCCATTCAAACTTTGGCCGTTCGCGGGGGGCGTGTTTTGGGTTGGCGAAGGATTGTTGGTTGGCTGGTTTTGTTGTTGTGCAGCGGCGGCCCCTGAATTTTGTGGTTGTTGGGCGGGCGTGTTCGAAGCTGTTTTTTTTGCTTCCTTGCAGCCAAAAGCAAGACTGGCCACAAGGCCAAAAATCAGGGAGAACGACTTTTTTTGCATGATATATGGACAATTTTTTAAGCCGCGAAACTATGGAAATCTATTTGGAACAAGCCACCGCAAATGATGTCGGAACATTGTTGGAGCTGGCGAAATCGACTTTTGCCGACACATTCCTACCACTCAACAATCCCGCCGATTTTGCGGATTATATGGCGCGGGCATTTACTGTTGAAAATTTTTTGACCGAACTGTCCGACCCGATGACCGAGTTTTGGCTGGCAAAAGCGGGCACGGGAATGCCGCCCGTTGGGTATTTTAAGATCAACAAAAACCGCCCACATGATGCCTTTATTGAGGAAAGGAAGACCGACGGGCGGCTCTGCGAATTGGAGCGCATCTATGTGCGTGCCAATCAAAAAGGGCGCGGGATTGGCCAAAAATTGCTGATAAAGGCCATTTTTTTGGCAAAGCAGGATTGTTCGGATTGGCTTTGGCTCGGCGTTTGGGAAAAAAACCACCCGGCACTTGCTTTTTATGAGGCCCAAAATTTCGAAATTTTCGGGAAGCACCACTTCTCGATTGGCGACGATATTCAGGTCGATTTGTTGATGCGCCGCGCCGTCGGGCTTTGATTTTCAGGAAAAACCAGGTTACTTTGCACAATAGTTTTACGAAAAACGGCCAGCAGGATCGGACTGCTCCCCCCCTTTTTTTATGCCCCCTTTTTTTTGAGAATTCGAAAAAAACCAACCTCAACCGCTTCATTGATGCAACATCAGAACAATCCGCTGGCAACGGTCCCGGCCGCGGCAATTGACCCGCGCGACGCAGAGAGCAGGCGTTATCTCGGCATTTTGGAAGGGCTTTCCAGGATCATTTCGCCGACCACTTTTGCGTTTTCGATCATCTATATTTTGGCCGGCCATGTTGAAAAAGGGGTGCTCGGGCTGCTCATTGCCGGCATTTTCGCGCTGCCGCTTTTGTGTGTCCGCTTCGGGCGTGTCTGGCTGGCCAAGGTCTTGTTTTTTGGACAGTTTATCGCCATCAGTTTGCTCCTTGCATGGGTCATTGGGCGCGATGCCTGCACGGAGTGGATCGTGGTTTTGGCGCCAGCACTCGCCTTTTTGCTCTTTCCGAGGCGCGTAAAATGGATCTATTTGCCTTTCGGCATCATTGCGTACATTGGCATAAAGGCGATATATCATTTTCACGAACCATTGTTGGTGTCAAATTATCCGGAACTGTATCGCGTATTTTTGGCAACAATCATTGCCGCCTTCCTTTATTGGCTCGTTGTTATTTTTGAGAACGAGGCAACGGCCTCCGAAAAGACCATCCGCTCGCAACGGGACGAACTGCTGGCCGTTCAGGACAAATTGGAGGCCCAAAATTCGGCCCTCAAACTGCTCAACGGCGAGCTGCAACAATTTGCCCACCATGCCTCGCACGATATGCGCGAACCGCTCCGGACCATCAGCAGTTTTTCGACCCTGCTCTCGCGCCGTTTGCGCGACCAACCGGAGGAAAAAGAACTGTTGAAATTCATCGAGGACGGCTCGAAAAGGATGGCAAAAATGCTCGAGGACCTTATCGAATATGCCCGAGCGGGCATGGAAGAAGCGCAGCGCGAACCGGTCCCGCTCGCCGAGATATTAAAAAATGTGCAAAAAAGCCTCGGTTTTCGCCTCGAAAACAGCGGCGCGACCATCGAAGCGTCCATTTTGCCAACCGTCAGTGGCCATGCGACGCTGCTCACCCAACTTTTCCAAAACCTCATCGGCAACAGCCTGAAATACCACCGACCCGAAGTGCCGCCGCGCATCGACATCCATTTTTTCATGAAAGACGGGCGTGCGCTGCTCGTTTTTCGCGACAACGGCCTCGGCATGGAAGGGCAATATTTGAAGCAGATCTTCGAACCGTTCCGGCGGCTGCACGGGCAGGGCGAATACGAGGGCAGCGGCATCGGCCTCGCGACCTGCCGCAAGATCGTCGAACTTTATGGCGGAAAAATTTGGGCCGAGAGCGAATTTGGAGCCGGCTCGTCGTTTTTTATTGAATGGCCGGGGGAGATGGTGGTCGATCTTCAGTCGGCTGTGGTTGTCCCAATTCTTCAATCGCCGCCACCAAATTTTCCCATGAAAACCGCAATTTTTCCCGCCGTACGCCTTTTGTGAACTCATCCATCCTGTTTTTTTCAAAAAAATCGGCAATCGCGCCCGCGATTTCTGCCGGGTTTGGCTCGACGACGTAGCCGCAAATTCCGTCGGTGACAATTTCCGCGAGGCCGCCGACATTGGTCACGACCATCGGCTTTTCAAAATGATAGGCGAGTTGCGAAATGCCGCTTTGGGTCGCCGTTTTATAGGGCTGCACGACCAGGTCGGCTGCCGAAAAATAGGCGGCCACTTTTTCCGATGGGATAAAATCGAGGTGCGCAACTATTTGATTTCCAATGTTTTGCGCCGCAATCAGGCGTTCATAGCGGCCCCAATCCTCATAGCATTCGCCCGCGATGACCAATTTTGGGGCAATGTTTTTCAACCGGGGATCGCCCATCGCTTCGAGCAGCAGGTCTAGCCCCTTGTAGTCGCGGATGAAGCCGAAAAACAAAATTGTTGGCCCATTTTCGGGCAAGTTCAACGAGCGGCGGGCGGCTTTTTTCCATATCAATTCCCCATAATTATCATAAATCGGGTGGGGGACATAGCGCACCGGTTTCCCCGTTGAAAACTGCTGGATCTCGGCCTCGACCGAGCGCGACATGACCACGAAACCGTCGCAGGCCGAGGTCAGGTATTTTGTGAAAAAGCGGTCGCCAACCCTTTTTTCGTGCGGCAAAATATTATCGGCGAGGAGCAGCCGCCGGGTGTTTTTTTTTGAAAAAAAGCGAAAGATCGTCCCGACACTCGGCCCGAAAAACGGCATCCAAAAACGGGCAAGGACGATGTCGGGCCGTTTTTTTCTCAAAAAAAGGCCGATTTTTAGCCAATTGAACGGGTTGACGGAATTGATTTTCGTCAAAATTTTTAGCCCAGCCGGGGCCGGGCCGTCGGTGAACTGCGATTTTCCGGGGAACAAAAACGACGGGTACTGCAACGAAAAACTGATGATCTCGACCTCGTGGCCAGCCGATTGCAGGGCCTGCGCGAGCCGCTCGGTGAGGCTCGCAATGCCACCACGGAACGGGTGGGCCGGGCTGATGATGAGGATTTTCATTTTATGACAAAAAGCGAAAAGGCAAAAGACAAAAGGCAAAAG
>JANOQP010000928.1:0-2796 GCA_031414895.1 Saprospirales bacterium | reverse complement strand
CGTAAATCGTAAATCAAAAAGTTCGATAGCGCGACGGAACAAAACAGCACTATTTCACCAGTTCAATCACCTGCACCGACCCCGGCGGCACCAAAAACTGCCCCAAATCCCCGACTTTTGAGCCATCCAGCACGTTTTTCCCGCTCGTGTAGCCGCGCAGGTTTTCCGAAAAACGCCGCCCGGAGATGGTCAGTTCCTTTTCGTTTTGGCCCATGATGACCATCACCGACCGCTCGCCGTCGTGCCGAAAATAGACATAGACCCCATCGATGGGCAGGTATTGCGTCATTTTCCCGGTTTGGACAGCGGGGCAGTTTTTGCGGAACTGCGCCAGTTTTTTCACAAAATCAAAGGCTTCGTTCTCCCGTGCGCTCCGTCCGGTGGGCAAAAATTTGTTTTCGGCATCGCCCGGAAAACCGCCGGGGAAATCGCGCCGGACCTCCGCGTCGGTCGGGTCCTTGAAGTTTTTCACCAAAATTTCGGTGCCATAATAAAGCTGTGGAACGCCCCGCGCCGTCAGCAAAAACGCCACGCCCTGTTTGTATTTTCCAAAATCTTCGCCGACGACCGAAAAGAAGCGGTTTTGGTCGTGGTTGTCGAGGAAAGTGAGGTTGAGGTCGGGGTTTTGGTACAAAAAATCGTTGGTCAGTGTGCTGTAAAGTTTGTTGAAACCACTGCCCCATCCGGGTTTTTCGTTCAGCCCCGCGCTCACGGCGTTGTAAAAAGTAAAATCATTGGCCGAGTTGCAGTTGCTTTTGAACGGCACATTGAGGTTGTTGCGCACAAAATATGCCTGGATCGCGGGGTTCGAGACCGAATTTTCCGCCGTGATGAGCATATTTGGGTACTCCAAATAGAGCGCGGCGTTGCAGCGGTTCATGAATTCGAGGTCGTTGTATTGATAAGTGTCCACGCGCCAGCCGTCGATGCCGAAGAACTCGACCGTCCAGAGCGCGTTTTGGATCAAATATTTTTCAACGAAAGGGTTGTGCTGGTTGAGGTCGGGCAAAAACGGGACGAACCAACCATTTTGGTGGATCAAAAAATCGCTCTTGTTGCCGTGCAAAAAATCGGCGATCGCATCCTCGCGGTAGGAGGTGTTCGTGTAGGTGTCCCATTGGTGCAGCCAGTTTTGCATCGGTGGGTCGCGCAAGATCCAATGGTTGATGCCGACATGGTTGTAGACCGCGTCCTGCATGATCTTGATGCCCCGCGCATGGGCGGCACCTATCAATTTTTGGTAGGCCTCGTTGCCGCCGAGCCGCCGGTCGATGGCATATTGGTCCGTAAATCCATATCCGTGATAGGCAGAGCGCAACGTGCCGCCTTCGTTGGTCTGCGGCTGGTCGTTTTCGGTCACGGGGTTGAGCCAAAGGGTCGTTACGCCAAGCTCCGCGAAATAATCAAGGTGGTTTTGGATGCCCAAAAGGTCGCCGCCGTGCCGCAAAAACGGGTTTTTCCGGTCAGATTCTGGGTCGGCCATGTCGGCAAACTTGTTGTTCGCCGGGTCGCCGTCCGAAAAACGGTCGGGCAGAATGAGATAGACAAAATCCTTCGAGTTGATCTCCTGCGGGCGGGCGGTGCGGGTCTTCAGTTCGTAGGAACGGGTGGTTTTTTCGACCTGTTCGACCATTTTTTTGCCCTGTTTGACCATTGTTTTTTTGGAAAGCTCGATGTCAAATTTGCCCGCTTTCACCTCCGGCGCGATGGTGATGTCGATGAACAGGTAGTTCGCGTTTTCGACCTCATAGACCTGCCGGACGACGACCCCCGGATGGGAAATCTTGACCGTCGAGCCTTTCAAATCGCGCCCGTGGACGAGCAGTTGCAGCTCCGGGTTTTTCATGCCGACCCACCAGTTCGTCGGGTCGATGCGCTCGATGGTGGGCTTTTGCCCGTAAATATGGGCGGCAAAAAGGGCGATCAGCAGGCAGGCAAGCGTTGTTTTTTTCACGGTCTTTTTTTTGAAATGTTTAAAAAGTGCGGCCCAAATAAACCGCCCGCGCCAATGGTTTTCTGCAAAAACAAACTGGTTTTTTTATAAAACAACCTGATTGTGACCAGCCCTAATTATCAAGTATCGGCTCCATGTAACAGTCCAAAAACTCTTCGGTAACACCCTTCAATTTACGCTTTTGACAGAGCGCGTAAAGTTCTTCAACAGCAGAATAGGGAAAAAATCGAGTATTCAAGTCCCAGAATTGTGGCTTATTCGCCTCTTTGATAACCTTGTCACGGTCTTCGTCTGGTGCAACAACGACATAGCGAGTTGGGAACGGCGGAAATTTGTCCTTGAAATTTTTCATCCGCGAAAGGCCGGAGGTAACTCCCGTTGAATGTTCAATTTCCATGACCGCGGGCATCAATTTTCCGTTTTTGAACCAAATACAATCAATCAATAGAGCCGCCCGGATGGCATCGTCATATGCCGACATCAGTTTTTCATCTTTCAACGAACCAATTATTCCGTCAAATTCACCAAGTTTTTTATTTTGGTACAAAATGCCTTTGTCGTTTTGCGGCACCCAAGTTCTAAAATCAAGTTGAAACCCGATAAAATAAAGTGCAACCTGAATTTTTGAGCGGGTACGAGGTAAATCGATGTCCAACTCGATTGGTTTCATATTGTTGACTTAATTTTCAAATGGTAACTATTAAACTACCCTACAACAAAAAATCGCAAGGTGTAGGTTGTTGATAATGAGAGAAAAAGATCTTTGACAAAATAGAAAAAGGCGAGCCGGAGCTGTAAAATTGGGTGTGAAACAAAAAAAACAGCTCCCCGACTCACCCGAA
>JANOQP010000927.1:0-2325 GCA_031414895.1 Saprospirales bacterium | reverse complement strand
CAAACAACAACACCCGACACGGTTTTCAGTTGGTGACGTGGTACGAGTTTTTGGAAAAATCGAGTGCCTGGCCCTCGTCAGAATGAAGGGTGGCAAGGAGGAAGAAATTGTCATTCGTGAAATTCAGGCTAGTTTGTGTGGTTTGCGTTTTTTTTGTCAATTTCAGACAAACGGATTTTAAACGATTTGACTAAAAACAATCCGTTTAATCCGTCCCACCCGAGCCATCCGTGTTCCCAAAAAAACTTTAGGTCAATGACAGTGGGGGGCCAAGCCATTATTCGCACACATAACCGATTCGCAACCATCACCTTACCGCAACCGCCCGCTTGGCAGCCCCCTCCTGCGCCAAAATCAAGTACACGCCAATACTGACGACCGCCGCAAAAAAGCACCAGACAGAGATGAGGTGTTGCGCATAAAAGGCCTTCGCCAAAACGAACGCTCCGAACGTCCCCCACCCCAGCCATTTCATCCGCGCGACCGACGAAACGAACGGCGACACCACGATAGCGAGGAAATAGGGGATGCCGCCAAAAACCTTGAAAAAGTGCGGCGTGACCATGTGGTACTTGATATGGTGCGCCTGTGCGTCGGCGGTCACGGTCTGCGAAAAAAGGGAGAACAGGACGAAGGCGACCACCATGCAGCCAAGCCCTGTCAGCCCGGCGAGGATGCGTTTTCGTTTTGAGTCCGTCTCCATTTTCCAAAAAGCGTACGGGATCAAAATGGGCCAAATCGCCTGCGCAATCAACAGGAAGGAATAGGTCGCGGCCTGTTGAAAATGCGCAAATTGTTCGTTCGACAGCGATAGCCACACGAAGCCCTCGGCCAATTGTTGCACCCCAAAGATGATCGGGATACTGGCAAACGGCACCTGGTCGGGCGACTTCGTTTTTTTCAAAGCGGCCGCGCCAATGGAGGTAAGTATGAGGGCGGCGCCAAAGCTGGCGGTGGTCGAAAAGCACATGGTTGGTTGTTTTTTGCAACTAATTACCACATTGGTAGTTGCCTGTTTTTTAGGTTTTAGGTTTGTTTGGGATGGCCATCCTTCACATTTTATGCCTCAACAATTCCTCCACCAGCCCCGAAAACGAGACCGACGCGACCGCGATCCGCGAATCCGCAGCTCCATAATAAATATAAAGTGTGTCATCAAAAAGGGTCGCGCCGCTCGGAAAACAGACGTTGTTGACATAGCCGACGATCTCCGATTGAAGCTCTGGTTTGAAAAGCGGGTACGGCAAACGGGCGATTTCGAGGCATGGGTTTTCCAAATCCATCAGCGCGGCGCAGGCCGAATAGACATAGCCCGCCGTCGTGTCGTGCACCCCATGATAAATCAAAAGCCAGCCGTGGGGCGTTTCGATGGGCGGGCAGCCGCCGCCGAGATAGCTCACTTCGTGGTCGTGTTTTGGGGAGAGCGCGATGTTGTCGCAGAAGTGCAAAAAGTTGTTTTCCCAAAAAGAAGTGGTCAGTTCGGACAGCTCATTGATCGCCGCGACCTGAATATCGGGCTTTATGCGGTGCAAAAAAAAGAGCTTCCCGCCTATCCGCCGGGGGAAGAACATCACGTTTTTGTCCCAGACCAGCACCGATTTGTTGGGCGTGGCGAGCGGGCCGTTGCGGTCGTTGAAGCGGGCGTATTTTTCGTTGATGCCCCCTTTGCAATTAGCCAAATGCTTAAAATCGTCGAAATGAAGCTGCGCCACGATGATGCCCTGCTTTTCAAAATGCACCAAATCGGTCGAAGTTGCCAGTGCGCCAAGCGCGTTCACGCCGTCGTAGGCCGTGTAGGTCATGTAATAAAGCCCGTCGATCTTGACGATGCGCGGGTCTTCGATACCGTGCGTTTCCTGCGCGGTCTGCGGAAAAAGCACGGGCGTGTCGTCGCGTTTTTCGACCGTCAGCGGGCCATCGAGAAGGCAATGGCCGATGCTCGAATAATTGCCCTTCGCCGCCGCGCGATAAAAAATATGGACCTTTTCGCCCTCTCGGATGACGGCAGGGTTGAGCACGCCCTCGTTCTCGAAACCAAAATCGGTCTTGCGGAGGATGACCCCGTGTTTTGTAACTTTCAAGTTGTTTTAGTTTAGTTCACCACATGGGCAGATAGGAATTCCACATAGATTTTTGATGCTAAAACCTATATATTATGCGAATAATGGGTTGAAACTAGCCCCGGCGGGTAGGCCGCTCAAAATTGGACAAAAAAATTCCTCCTAAATTTGGAGTTGCAAGACAACCAAACAAGGAGGAAAAATGAAGTCCAAAAAAGAACTTTCGATAAAGTTAGACAAAGCGATTGAGAGAAATGTGAATTTT
>JANOQP010000926.1:0-2400 GCA_031414895.1 Saprospirales bacterium | reverse complement strand
GAAGTGCTCACGCCGGGCAGGTTCACGTTGATTTCGGTCAGTTTGAACAACCGGGAGCTTTTTCAGCGATATTTGAACCCAAACCCGGATTATCTGAAAGAACTCGCCGGGCAAACCGCCGAACTTTTGGTTCAAATCCTCAAAAGCGGCGACCCGGATGGCGGGTTTTCGGACGAGGATTTGAACGGGATCGGGATTGAATAATTTTTAACTATGAAAAAATGGCCCTTCCTCTTTTTCGCCCTCTTTTTCGGGCAAATGCTCGCCGCGCAGGATTTGGTTTATAAACCAAAAAACCCCGCGTTTGGCGGCGATACGTTCAATTATCAATGGCTTTTGAGCGGCGCACAGGCGCAGGATACCTACGACGACCCCAGTTCGTCGAGCCTTTTTTCGACGGCTGGCAGTTCGACGAGCACGCTCGATGATTTCACGAAGAGCCTCAACCGCCTCCTGTTGAGCCAGATTTCGCAGGAGCTCATCACCTCCCAATTCGGCGAGGGCGGCCTCAAACCGGGCAGTTATACCATCGGAAATTTCAATATCAACGTCGGCTCGGCCACCGACGGCGTTGTGATCGACATTACTGATTTATCGAGCGGGCAGGTGACGCAGGTGGTCATACCCTTTTTTTAATGATGAATTATGAATGATAAATGATGAATGGCCGCGCCCGATCCATCATTTATCATTCAACATTTATCATTCATTTAATCCTTCCTAAAACAAACATGAGACGGCTAAAAAATTTACACAAACACCTGATAATCAGCGGTTTGGCCTTGTTTTTCGCAAGTTGCCACACCGCTTTTTGGCGGCCCGGCCAAACCCGCCCAGCCCACACGGGCGAGCGCACCGAGGTCTCCGCGCTCCTCGACAGCCTGCCCGAGCCGAAGGAACCGCTCATCGCGGCGGTCTATCAATTCCGCGATTTGACCGGGCAATACAAGCCGGTCGAAGGTGGGTCGAGCTTCTCCACAGCGGTCACCCAGGGCGGCGCGAACATCCTCCTCAAAGTGTTGCAAGACTCAAAATGGTTCGTCCCCATCGAGCGCGAAAACATCGGCAACCTCCTCAACGAGCGCAAGATCATCCGCTCCACCCGCACCCAATATGGCATCACCGACGAACTGCCCGCGCTCCTTTTTGCGGGCGTGATGCTCGAGGGCGGCATCGTCAGCTACGACGCGAACGTCATCACGGGCGGCGCGGGGCTGCGCTATTTCGGCACCGGCGCGAGCAGCCAATACCGCGAAGACCGCGTGACGGTCTATCTCCGCGCCATTTCGGTCTCCAACGGAAAGGTTTTGAAGACGGTCTATGCCTCGAAACAGGTTTTGAGCCAATCGCTTGACGGCGGCGTGTTCCGGTATGTCAAATTCCGGCGGCTTTTGGAGGCCGAAACGGGCGTGACCTTCAACGAGCCCTCCGAACTCGCCGTCACCGAGGCCATTGAAATGGCCGTCCGAAACCTCATCATGGAGGGCATGAAAGACGAACTTTGGGACGCAAAAAACGCGGGCGACCGCAAAAAATACACCGAAGCCTACGATAAGGAACAGGCCGAAATCCGCGAACTCGACATTTTTGGGGCAAAAATCGCCAACCGCCGCAGCCAAAAAGCGCTCGAAATCGGCGGCGCGGCCCAGCTCGTCCGGGGCGATTTTGCACTGACAAAACCCGGTTACGGCGCACAAATCGGACTCCTTTTTTCAAAAAAACCATCGTTTTCGTGGAAAATCGGGGCGGGCGCGGCCAGTTTCCGGGCCAATAAATTTGAATCGCAGACTGGTTGGGCCGATTTTTCGTGGCAATACCGACCACTCCCATTTCATCGCGCCACGCCTTTTTATGAAATCGGCCTCGGCGCGGTCTATTCACAAAAGGGCAGTTCCAAAATTTACCCAAAAGCGCACGGCGGGCTGGGCATCGAGTATTTCCCTCCTGTTAGGCGGACAAGTTCCAAAAAGAAATGGTCGGTTTTCGCCATCGCGGATGCCAATTATGTCCCGACCGATGGTCTCGATGGGGCCGAAATCGGGCGGTACAAAGACTGGTTTTGGCACGGCGGGGCGGGGCTGCGGTTTTATTTTGGGAAAAAAACACAGACGACGCGGTCGCTCTCGACAAGCGGCGAAAAGGCAAAATTGAAAGGCCCTTTGCAAGATTTTTAGCCACAGTCAAACACGATTATGGTTGGATAGCCCCAGCGGGGCGAAATATTGGTAGAATTTAATGAACACGATTTTTGTAGCCCCAGCGGGTAGGCCGCTCAAAATTGGACAAAAAAATTCCTCCTAAATTTGGAGTTGCAAGACAACCAAACAAGGAGGAAAAATGAAGTCCAAAAAAGAACTTTCGATAAAGTTAGACAAAGCGATTGAGAGAAATGTGAATTTT
>JANOQP010000925.1:0-5058 GCA_031414895.1 Saprospirales bacterium | reverse complement strand
AAATGAACTATAAGCGCGAAAAAATGCGTGCCGGACGGTTTAAAATCAAAGAAGGTTGGTCCTATAAACAGCTTATCGGGCATTTAAGGAATGGCGAACAAGCTCCCGTTAAAGTTGTATTGAACAATGAGCGGCTTTTGGAAGATGTCGCGGGCAAAGTGAGCCGTTTTGTCGAGTCGGATTCGCTGGCATTTTTGAACTATTTCATGGACAAAAAACGGCTCGATTCGCTCGGTTTGAATGAAAATACGTTGATGACGCTGTTCATCCCGAACACTTACGAGATGTTCTGGACTACGACCCCGGCGCAATTTGTGGCCCGGATGAAAAAAGAGCATGACAGTTTTTGGGCAAAAAACGACCGTATCCAGAAGGCAAAAACCATGAATTTGTCGCCAGAAGAAGTCTATTCGCTGGCCAGCATCGTCGAGCGCGAGACCAATAACAAGGAAGAAAAACCGCGCATCGCGGGTGTCTATCTCAACCGCGTCCGCATCGGCATGAAATTGCAGGCCGACCCGACGGCCGTTTTCGCAACGCGCGATTTTTTGACAAAAAGGGTCACGATGGCGCACACGATGTTCGATTCGCCGTTCAACACTTATATGTACGCGGGCATCCCGCCGGGGCCGATTTCGATGGCCTCGATACCGAGCTTGGATGCTGTTTTGAACCCGGAATCGCATAAATACCTCTATTTTTGTGCAAAACCGGACGAAAGTGGGACGCACGCCTTTGCTGAAACTTTGTCGGCCCACATGGAAAATGCGCGGCGGTTTCAGGGGTGGATGAACTCGAAGGGAATTAGATGAGCTTATAAAATCAGCATTAAGATATTAAGGAACACCAAAAGTTATTCTCTTTAAATCCCTTAATGTCTCTTTGTGTTCCTTAATGACTTACTGGTTAAAAATTTGTATAAAATGTCCGAAAACAACCTTTCCCACCTCGCCAACAATATGGCCGAGTCCGAGACCCTAAAAATGGCCCGAATGGCCCGCGAACTCCGCGCCGAAGGCCACGATGTCATCAGTTTGAGCCTCGGCGAACCGGATTTTGACACGCCAAAACATATCAAAAAGGCCGCGACCGCCGCGCTTGCCGAAGGCTACACGAAATACACGCCCGTCGCCGGACTGTTGGAACTGCAAAAAGCAATCTCTGAAAAATTCAAGCGCGACAACCGTTTGGACTACGCGCCCAACCAAATTGTCGTCTCCAACGGCGCGAAACAGACCATCGCCAACCTCGCCCTCGCCCTCCTCAATCCTGGCGACGAAGTGGTCGTTTTGGCCCCATATTGGGTCAGTTATTGGGAAATCGTGAAAATGGCGGGCGGCATCCCGGTCGTCGTGAAGGCTGGCGTGAAACAGGATTTTAAGCCGACGGCCAAACAAATCGCGGCGGCCATTACCCCGCGCACCAAGTTTGTGCTGTTCAGCTCGCCCTGCAACCCGACGGGAACGGTTTTTTCGGAAAAAGACCTCCGCAGTTATGCCGAGGCCATCGCGCCGCACAAGCACGTCCTCGTGGTCAGCGACGAGATTTATGAGTACATCAATTTTACCGGAAAGCACGCATCCATCGGCTCGCTCGGCATCATTGACGACCGGGTTATTACAGTAAATGGCTTCGCAAAAGGCTTTGCGATGACCGGTTGGCGGCTCGGTTATATGGGCGCACCGAAATATGTGGCCGATGCCTGCGCCAAAATCCAGGGGCAGTTCACGTCTGGCGCGACGGCATTTGGGCAAAAAGCGGCCGTCACCGCACTCACGACGAGCATGGCCCCGACCGACAAAATGCGCAAGGCGTTCAAAATGCGCCGCGACCTCGTCCTCGGCCTCCTCTCCGAAATCCCGGGCATCAAGGTGAACAAACCGATGGGCGCATTCTATGTTTTCCCGGACGTGAGCTCGTTTTTTGGCAAAAAATATAAGGACACGGTCATCAAAAACGCCGATGATTTCTGCGATTTCATCATGTTGAACGCATACGTCGGCCTTGTGAGCGGCGCCGCTTTTGGCGACCCGGACTGTTTTCGCATCAGCTACGCGGCCTCGACAGAGGATTTGCAGGATGCCATCAAAAGGTTGAAAGAGTGGTGCGGGAAGTTGAAATGATTACTTTTGTAAAAAAAAACAGGTCATGGCAAACAAGGAATTGCTGTCAAGAATTCAAATAAACCCGGCCATTTGTGGCGGTCGCCCTATCATCCGGGGGATGCGCATCCGCGTCACCGACGTGCTTGATTTATTGTCGAACGGCCTTTCGCACGCAGCGATTTTGGAAGAATTGCCCGATTTGGAAGAGGCAGACATACGGGCTTGTTTGGCGTATGTCGCCGTCCGTTTTGAGCATCCGGTCATTGTTCTTGCCGCATGAAAACGATTTGGTTGGATGCGCAACTGCCGCCCGTTTTGGCAAAATGGATTTTTGAACGGTTCAAAATCACCTGTCTTCCTGTGCGCGATTTGGGCTTGCGTGACGCTCCAGATTCCGTCATTTTTCAAAAAGCAAAATCGGCCAATGTCATTGTCATCACAAAGGACAAGGATTTTGTTGAATTGCTCCACCGTCATCAATCGCCGCCCAAAATCTTGTGGCTGACCTGCGGAAATACGTCTACGGACAATTTGAAAGTGATTTTGGAAATCCATTTGCTCAGCGCAATGGCCATTTTGGAGGCCGGGAATGATTTGGTGGAAATAACTTTTTGAATTAGAATAAACTGCCCGGCGAAGAACAAACCGGTTTTGGATGGTTCAATTGGCGACATCGTTTAGCGAAAAAGAAAGTGAAATTTTCTACATGAAAAACCGGATAAAACGGCCCACCACGGACACCCTGAAAACCGCCTTCCGCCTCATGGCCACTGCCAAAAGCATGACCGAGGTTTATGAGGAAAACTTCAAGTTCACCTCAAAATACGTCCATGCCACTTCGCGCGGCCACGAGGCCATCCAGCTCGCGGTCGGGATGCAATTGGGCGAACAGGATTTTGTCTTTCCCTATTATCGCGACGACGCGATGCTCCTCGGAATGGGTCTGCGGCCCGCCGAACTGATGCTCCAATTGATGGCAAAACGCGACGACCCGTTCAGCGGGGGGCGGTCGTATTATTGTCACCCGAGTTTGCGCCGCGACGGTTTCCCGAAAATCCCGCACCAAAGTTCGGCGACCGGGATGCAGGCGATCCCGGCGACGGGCGCGGCAATGGGTTTTTGGTACCTTGAACGGCAGACGGCGGACGGCGGACGGCGGGCGGGCGCAGATCCTGAAAACTCGAAACTCGAAACCCAAAACTCGAAACTCCCCATCGTGGTCTGTTCTTTGGGCGATGCGTCGGTCACGGAGGGCGAGGTCGCCGAGGCTTTTCAGATGGCCGCGCTCAAAAAATTGCCCATTTTGTACCTCGTTCAGGACAACGGTTGGGACATTTCTGCGAACGCCGCCGAGACCCGCGTGGCCGATGCGCACGAATATGCGAAGGGCTTTCCGGGCATCGAGGCCATGTCCATCGAGGGCAACGATTTTTTTGAATGCTGGAAAACCATCGAGCATATTTTTGAAAAAATGCGGACCGAGCGGCGGCCTTTTTTGCTCCGGGCACGGGTGCCGCTGTTGAACCACCACACGTCGGGCGTTCGCAAAGAATGGTACCGCGACGACCTCGAAGAAGCGGCGACGCGCGACCCTTTTCCCATTTTCAGAAAAGAACTTTTAGGCAAATATTTTTCGGAAACGGATTTGCAAACCGCTGAAAATGAGGCACTTGCGACCGTTTTGGCCGATTTTGCAGAAGCCCGGAACAGCCCGGACCCGCTGCCGGAAGACCTCTTTTTGCATGATTTCGCCCCAACCCCGATCACCGAGGAACACGGCGAGCGGGAGCCAATTTCCGCCGGGGGCGAAACAAAAGTGATGGTCGATTGCGCCCTTTTTGCCGTCGAGGAAATCATGCGGGCGCACCCGGAGGCCCTTTTATATGGACAGGATGTTGGCCCTCGGTTGGGCGGTGTTTTCCGCGAAGCGGCCACGCTGGCGCAAAAATTTGGCGACCACCGCGTTTTCAACACGCCGATCCAGGAGGCATTTATCGTCGGTTCGACGGTCGGGATGTCCGCCGTCGGGCTGCGGCCGATCGTCGAGGTGCAGTTCGCCGATTATATCTGGCCGGGGCTTAACCAACTTTTCACGGAGGTCGCGCGGTCGTGCTATTTGACGAACGGGAAATGGCCCGTTTCGATGGTTTTGCGCGTCCCGATCGGGGCGTATGGCAGCGGCGGGCCGTACCATTCGTCGTCGGTCGAGACGGTCTTGACCCAGATCCGGGGCATCAAAATCGCCTATCCATCGAACGGCGCCGACCTCAAAGGTTTGATGAAAGCTGCTTTTTACGACCCAAACCCGGTCGTGATGCTCGAACACAAAGGGCTGTATTGGTCAAAAGTGCGCGGCACGGAAGCGGCGCGGACCGTCGAGCCGGACGAAAACTATGTCATCCCGTTCGGGAAATGCCGCACCGCGCTCGAGGCCGCGCCCGAAATGGTCGAAAAAGGCGGCACGCTCGTCGTCGTCACCTATGGCATGGGGGTACATTGGGCATTGAACGCGTCGAAAAACTTCCCCGGAAAAATTGAGGTCATCGACCTTCGCACCCTGTTCCCACTCGACACGGAGGCCGTTTTTGGGTCGGTCAAAAAACACGGAAAATGCCTCGTCGTCACCGAGGAATCGGTCAATAATTCGTTCGCCCAGAGCCTCGCGGCGCGGATATCAGAGGCGTGTTTTTCGTTTTTGGACGCGCCCGTCCGGACGATCGGGGCGGAAAATTTGCCCGCCATCCCGCTCAATTCGGTCTTGGAAGCGGCCATGGTCCCATCCATCGAAAAGGTCGGGGCGGCGATGGCGGAATTGCTGGATTATTGAATTTGTTGGCCACAAATTGCACGAATTTCGCAAATTTAGGATCATCCAAAATTCGTGCAATCCGTGCGATTGGTGGCTAAAAAACAATTTTTGGGCAATAAAACCAGCGCAAAACCCGATTTGAAC
>JANOQP010000924.1:0-4179 GCA_031414895.1 Saprospirales bacterium | reverse complement strand
AATCAATATTTTTATTTAAAAACATTGGCGGAATCAGAAGCGGCAAAACACAGGCAGCCGGCATTTTGCTCAATAGTCCTGCCGTACAAAATAGGAAAAAAAGAGACAAATTCAACCACTTGCCCTTTTCTAAATATCTATAACCAAATTCAACAGAAATGATACAAAGGCTCAATGCAAAAGTGTCGGGCATATTCCGTCTGGAGAAACTATACCAGATGGAGGTCGCCAAAAAAACCATTGCAGCCAGGGCTAAATAATCATCCTTCAAAATGCGTCTTGAAATTTGAAAAAAGAACCATAAAGCAATGGTGGAAACCACCAAATTGATAAAGCGGCCATACCATTTAGCGTAACCAAACAGCTTGAACGCGCCGAATTGGAGCGCATTGAAAACGGGGAATTCACATGCTGCGATACCATTGCTGTTTTCGCTATTGTCAACCTTGGGAAAAAAAGGATTAGGGCCAACCTCCAGCATATTTCTTGAAACCATTCCAGTATATGCAGTTCGCCAATTATAATCCTGATGAATAATTGAATTTGGATAGTTTTCAACCCTTAAAACGAAAAAGAGTACTAACCAAATTGCGGGGTTTGTGAGTAACTTCATAGTTCAAATCTTATTTAAACACAAATCAAAATCCACTATGAAGTTTTTTTGTAATTATTCCATTGCTCGTCATAAGTTGAACAATATAAATTTCATTTGCAGTCAAATTTACAGGCAAACTAATATCATGGAAAGCCGATGAAAATTGCGCTAAATCAAAGTTAGTTATAAGTTCTCCTTTGGTGTTATAAATTTTCACCCAATAAACATACTCTATGTTATCGCAGAAAAATGATATTTGCTGATCACCGGGAGAAATCGGATTTGGAAATAAGATGCAGCCATTTTTCAATTCGCCGGAAACAAAAATATTTTGGGACTGCGAATTCCTGTCTTCTGGATTCGGAGAAAAGTGTTCTTCCCACCAACTACAGTTTGGAATTACATAAAATTTACCTTCAGAAATATATGCTGAAAAGCCTTGAGGAAAACCTATAGCTGAATAACAATTGACCCCATCATGTGTGTACCCTGGAGGGCAACAACTATTAGCATTAGAAATACTACAATTAGGCCTTACATAAAATTGGTTTTCGTAGATAAACCCTTCATAGCCAGATGGAATACTCAAGCCAGCCTTACAATCGATTTCGTCATAAATATAATTCCCAGGTGGGCAACAATCACGCTCGTTTCTACAGCTGGGTTCTACATAAAAGCCATTGTCATATATAAAACCCTCATATCCAGTTGGAAAATTTAAGCCTGAATGACAGTTTGCTGTGTCCCACCAATACCCAATCGGGCATCCATGATTTTCTGTTGATATTGTGAGATTGGGTGTGACATAAAAGGAGTTATTGAAAATAAATGGCTGATAGCCGTCCGGCACTTTTCCATAAAAACAATTGAACCCATCATAAAATGTACCTTCAGGGCAGCATTTATAATCTGGAGTATTTGAGCTACAGCCTTCGACTGGACACGGTGTGGCATTGGATTCAATTTTGACTTGTCTTCTTAGAGTATTTGTAGCACCTGTGCACTCATCTTTATAGACAATTTCAAAAAAACCAGTTTGCGTCTGATTTGTTTGGATCACTGTCAAAGTGATAAGATTAGAAACAACCCAAGGTTCATTTTTATGGAAAGCGGCACTTAAATTCGGTGAGGTATTTATGTTTATCATTTTCACCTGGTGCGCTGGGTAGCCTTGTGTGTTTCCGAAAATCCCTACCTCAACTATTGATTCATTGCTACATATAACTGGGTCATATTTTACAAAAATCGAATTACAAACCGCATAATCTCGCTCTTTTATAGTGACATTTGAAATAGTCATACTTGTGTTAAGCTGTGTGTTAGGCTCAGGTGTTCCATTTTGTCGAATTGGATTCCCCCAAGATGGCAAACATCCTCCTGGATAGCACCCTTAAGTATCACAATCAACATTTTCAGGTCCGCAGCATGCACCTCCAAAACGCAATAGAACTGCAAGATTTAGTATTGGCTTGAAGAGGGTCTCCTCCATAGAATATGTGCCATTATTTGGATTATAACCATTTCTAAGTGGCAGCATGAAACCTGGGTTCTCATAATACATACCTTCGTTAAAAGTGTCCCCACAATCAATATCTAATGGATTTTGATCGAAATCATAGTACCTATAAACCTTGTATGGAAGCTCAATATCGTTGTAGTAAAACGTTGTTTTAAAGGGTGTCCATTCTGCAGCAAATTTGTGAGGCCCACTAAACAGGCTTGGTGAGCCATTAGGTAATTTATACTCAATACTGATATCACAAGGGCCAGAAGTGTATGAGTTGTATGAATACGTATCATTTTTCCAAAAACGCTCCATAATGTCCAATTCTTCATTATGGTTCATCCAAAAAGCTGGCCACCAGCCACCACCCGGCATATCTGCGATTGTTGCTTCAAAACGACCAAAGTGATACTCTTTATTGGTTTGAATCATGCCAGATGTAAAATCTCTTCTATAGAATTCTCCATCCGATGGGTTCTCCATAAATGTATTATTTGCATGTTTTCCTATCAATATGCATTTATTGTTTTGTGCTTTCACGTTTTGCGGTATATAGAACTGTTCCTCACATTCAACGTTTACAATATTTTTCGAGCCATTTTGGTCATACCATGTATGCCAATTGTCTAAATTATCGAAATTGTCGTTCATCGAGACAGTATAATCGGTACAACCCAATGTTCCGCCGGGCAAATAAACGACTGGCCAACATTGCATGCCTCCACAAAAACTTAAAGGGTCTACCTGCCCGAATCCAGTCTTTAAAAGAGAAAAAAACAAAGAAAGGGTTAAAAAAAGAGTCGTAAAAGAGAACGTTTTCATGTTGCAAAAATTTAAATATTTTCAAAAATGGTTTTACTCGATTACCTCAAAAGAGGTAAATCACAACAGTAAAGGTACACATCAATATATTGAAGCTCCATATGTATTTTAACAAAATTTTCACATTTTTGACAATGATGATCCCGTCGCCAAACCCGTCACGTTTTGAAATCCTTTCCGCCCGGTTACAAAAAAGTTAAACCCGAACATTGCAGAAATCCTGCACACGAAGCCGCGAAAAACCGCCGTTTAAGCATCCTAATTTTTCGCAAGACGTTTCACCAAGAAAATTTTATCAATATGAAAAAGATCATTGTTTTCGCACTTTTGACCATCGGTTTCGCCCAGTTTTCGCAGGCCCAAAAAGCGGTCTTCGGCCTGAAAGGCGGTATTTCCAAGTTCAAGATCCGCCCCGATGCCATTGATTTGACCGACCCGAATGGCGGTTCGTACACGTTTGACGTGAAATCCGCGCCGAATGGCTACTTTTTTGGCGCGTATGCCCGCATTGGCGGTTTCGTCCATTTGCAGCCCGAAATTTTGTACAACAACAATAAGGTGAACTATACGCTCACCTCGGCGGACGGCGGCGTGACGGCCGTTTCGGAGACCTATCAGAGCCTCGACGTGCCGGTTTTGCTTGGCCTCAAACTCGGCCCGATCAGGGTACAGGGTGGCCCGGTCGGCCGTTTTCACCTCAAAAGCCAGTCAAATCTGGGCGATGTCGTCGGTTTTTCCGCCGATTATGACAAAATGAAGGTCAGCGGACAGCTCGGCGTTGGCCTCAACCTCGGCAAACACGTCACGCTCGACCTCCGCTGGCAGAACGATATGGGCAAATTTGGCGACCATGTCGAGTTCGGCGGCCAAAAATATGAGTTCGATAAATCCTCCACACGGCTTTTGATGAGCATCGGATATACTTTTTGAAAAGTCCGGTTTTAATCGAAATTGGGTATGTTTTAGTTTTGTTTTGACGAAAAACGCGCCCTTTTTTGGTCGAGCCATTAAAATACCGTGCGGGTAATCCTGAAATTACCCACCAAAATCGGTGCAATCCCCGACGGGACTGCACCGATTTTTTTTGATAAAACCGGAATTTTCAGGGGCGTCTATTCAACCGGACGAGCTGATTGAAATATGTTGAATAAATGTTGCGCACATCCATTCAACGTGGCTGTCACCCTGTAAGGGTCTGCGCAAGTTTTGACTCAAATTTGCAATAAACACTCAAATATTTATTGATTTATTGAAAATT
>JANOQP010000923.1:0-4958 GCA_031414895.1 Saprospirales bacterium | reverse complement strand
CAATCGAGTAGGAGAAAGTTAGCCCATCCGGTCGAACCGAATGCGGCTAACTTTCGTCCTCTCACACCACCGGACGTACGGTTCCGTATCACGGCGGTTCACCGGGATTTGCCCCGGATTCGGGTGTACATAGCCAGCATGGGCGAGTACCCCTTTTGCTCCAAACGTTCGTTCGTAATGGTCGTATGGAGGATTGGGCTGTGGGCAATTCGGCAGTACCCTTTGCGGGAGTTCGCCCATTCATAGGCTTTCTGCTTTGTCGCCCCCAGTTTTTGAAGGTTCTTCATGCGCGTCCCGACCCGTTTCCATTGTTTCCAAATGCACATCCGAAGCCGCATCCGCGTCCATTCATCAAGGGCTTTGAGCCGTTGATTTGCGTCCGCTTTGGCGAAGTAGTTCACCCAGCCCCGTGTGGTTTGCGTCAATTTCTCCAATCGTTGCGCCATGCTCACCGACCAGCTCCGGCTCGTCAGCTTCCGGATTTTGTCCTTCAACCTGTCCCAGGATTTCCCGCTCACGCGGGGACGGATTTCCCCGCCTTTTGCGTGCCAAAAGCTGAACCCCAACAGGTTTCCCTTCGACGGGCGGCGGATGCCGCTCTTCTCCCGGTTCACCCGCAGTTTCAGCTTTGTTTCCAGCCATGACGTGATGCTTTCCAGAACCCGCTCCGCCCCCCTTTGGCTGTTCGTGAATATGCAGATGTCGTCCGCATAGCGCACAAAGCGGTGGCCGCGCCTTTCCAGTTCCTTGTCCAGTTCGTCCAGCATGATGTTCGACAATATCGGGCTCAATGGGCCACCCTGCGGTGTCCCCTCCTCGTTTCGGACCACCACCCCGTTCTCCAATGCCCCGCTTTCGAGGTATCTTCGGATGAGGCGCAGCACCCGCTTGTCTTCTATCCGCTTGGACAACAAGGTCATCATCTTGTCGTGGTTCACCCGGTCGAAGAACTTTTCAAGGTCTATCTCCACTATGTAGTCCAGCCCGAAGTTCAGGTAGTCCGTCGCCATCGCCAACGCCTGGTGCGCCGAACGGCCTTTGCGGAAGCCATAGCTCTTTTCTGAAAACGTAGGGTCGTATTCCCGGTCAAGCTCCTGCCCGATGGCCTGTTGAAGCATCCTGTCCATTACCGTCGGTATCCCCAATTTCCTCACGCCCCCCTGCGGCTTGGGTATCTCTACCCGCCTCACCGCTTCGGGGCGGTAGCTCCCTTCCAACACCGATTTCTTGAGTCCCTTCCAATGTTCCATCAGGTGGCTCGTCAGTTCCGATGCCGCCATCCCGTCAACGCCGGGCGCACCATCGTTCCTCACGACCCTTTGACAGGCCATCAGTACGTTCCTCCCTTCCATGATGTTTTCCAGTGTGACCATTTCCCTTTCCCGTTTGTCGCCTGTTGCATTGCAGTCCGTCCCGGATGGGCGGTGGCTCCACTCTCTTGCCTTGCCTTCCGATTCCGTCTTCTTCTCCGGCAAGAGTCCCGACCCTTTCTTCCTAAAAAAAAAGAGCCGGTTTGGCCGTAGTCTTCGCCACCCACCTAATCTTACGATACTTCCTGCCCATCCCAATGTTCAGCCCTTCCCCAACCTCGCAGATGGGTACTATGGCCTCTGCTGACTTCTGCTCCCCTTCGCTCGGGCACTCGCGCGCACCTCCGCCTCCGGCTTGCAGACCTCCCCGGGTAAGAACAATAACCTCCGCCCCATGTACCCGCCATATTTACCTATTTGGAGTCCGTGCATCTTCGGGCTTTGCTTTGTTTTGCAAGCTCACCCTTCCAAAAGTGGCCTTATATATGGTTTCTGTCCGTCGGGTCAGGGCTTTGCCGCCAGCTTCCTTCAGATTCCACCTCGCGGTGGACACCCTTGCTCTTGGCTAACACTCCTCGATGCAAAGCGTGTAGCGGACTTTAACCGCCGAGTTATTGCCCATGCCGGGCGCACAAAAAATGCGCCCTGTTTTCATGCAAGAAAACAGGGCGCATTTTTGTCTGGCCTTTTTGAAAAGGTTTTTTCAATCCTTAAAAACGGCCTCGATGTCCATTTCAAAACCTTCGAGCGTAAGTGATTTCAGGATGCCGGTTTCATCATAATTATCAATCAATTTGTACCGTTGATCGGCATAAGAATAGACCTCGATATTGTTCGTTCGCTGATCAACAAGCCAATATTCGCGCACCCCGTAACGCTCGTAAATGTCCTTTTTTTCGCCCCGGTCATAGACAATCGTTGATTTTGAGAGGATTTCTACGACCAAATCTGGTGCGCCGATGACCACTTGCTCGACTTCATCGAGGATGCTGGCGCGGTCTTTTTTCACGAAAATGATGTCCGGGTGATAGACATTATTATCGTCTAGAACCACATCGAGGGGTGCGCAAAGCACCTCACCCATGCCGGTTCGCTTGGCAAAAAGGTCGAAAGCCGTCATTAGCCGGCGCAAAATTCTTTGGTGTTTTAGAGTGGGGGATTGTTTTCTCACAAGAAGTCCATTGATAAGTTCATAGTCAAACAGGTCGTTGTCCGGGAACTCCATTTCCCGAAACGCCCTGGCCGTCAATTTTTTTGCGAGTACACTCATGGCTCAAAATTTTGCTGCAAGATAGCCGCAAACCAGAAAATGCCAACCCAAAACCGCCATTTTCGGCAAAACCCAAAAACCGCTTGCAAAAACCCAAATCGGGGCAACCTTTGCGCCGCCCCACTTTCTTTTGGAAAAACTGGACATGGAAAAATCAAAAATCCTCATCGTCGACGACAACCCCGGCGTTTTGAGTGCGGGCCGGCTCTTGTTGAAACGCCATTTCGCGGAGGTCGAAACGAGCCGCGAACCGGACGAGATACCGCGCCTTTTGGGCGAAAAAAAATTCGATATCGTCCTCCTCGACATGAATTTTTACCGCCCAAAAAACACGGGGCAGGAAGGCCTTTTTTGGCTCGAAAAAATCAGGAACATCGACCCTGCGGCGGCGGTCGTGCTGATGACGGCTTTCGGCGACGTGGATTTGGCCGTTCGCGCCATCAAAAACGGGGCGACCGATTTTGTCCTGAAACCGTGGGAAAACGACCGGCTTTTGGCCACTTTGCAGGCCGCTTTGAAGCTCAAAAACGCACCCGCCGAGCCTTCTTTTTTGGAAAATAAAAACCGGGCCGCTGAAACCCCCGGCGGTCAAAATCATCCAAAAATAATCGGCAAAAGCCGCGCGATAAAGGACATTTTGGCGACCATCGAAAAGGTCGCGCCGACCGATGCGAACATCCTTTTGACGGGGGAAAACGGGACGGGAAAGGATATTTTTTCGGAGCTAATCCATTCAAAATCAATGCGTTGCGCGAAAAATTTCGTCCGGGTGGATTTGGGCGGGCTGCCCGAAAGTTTGCTCGAAAGCGAGCTATTTGGCCACTTAAAAGGATCGTTCACCGATGCCCGCGAAGACCGGGCCGGGCGGTTTGAACTCGCCGACGGCGGCACCATTTTTTTGGATGAAATCGGGAATTTATCGCCCGCCGCGCAGGCCAAATTGCTCACGGTTTTACAAAACCGGACGGTCACGCGCATCGGCTCCAACCGGCCAAAAACAATCGATGTCCGGGTCGTCGCGGCCACGAACCAGCCACTTTTGGAGGCCGTCAAAAACCGCACATTCAGGCAGGATTTGCTTTATCGAATTAACACGATTGAAATCGCGCTGCCCGCCCTGCGCGACCGTTTGGAGGACATCGAGCCGCTGGCGGAGTATTTTTTGGGCGTTTTTTCAAAAAAATATGACCGAAAAATCACCGGTTTTTCGTCGGCCTGTTTGAAGGAATTGGCCCGCTATTCGTGGCCCGGAAATATCCGCGAACTGCAACACGCTGTCGAGCGGGCGGTCATCATGGCGACGGGCGAACGGCTTTTGCCCGCCGATTTCTTTTTTCAAAATGCCGAAAACCGCAATGCCGAAAACCCGGCAACCTACTCGATGAACCTCGAAACGACCGAGCGGCAACTCATTTTTAAGGCACTCGAAAAACACCACGGAAACATCACCGAAGCCGCTCGGGAACTCGGTTTGACGCGGGCATCCCTCTACCGGCGGCTGGAAAAATTTTCTGGCTGACCGGCAAAACTTTAAATCAAAAACCCATGTTCCGCACATTTTCTTGGTCGGTCGGATGGCGCATCGGCGCACTGATTTTGGGCGCATTCGCTGCGTTTTATGCCTTTTTTATTGAAAAAAGCGGCTTTTTGGCAAGTCTCGCGGCGGCGTTGGTTCTGTTCGTCGCCCTCAATTTGCACCGCTTCGTCAATGACACAAACCGCCGTTTGACCCGCTTTTTGGAGAGCGTCCGGTACTCGGATTTTGCCGTCCGGTTCTCGATGCGGTCGGAAAAAGGGGCGAGTTTTGAGGAACTTGACCAAAATTTCAACGAGGTTTTGGAGGCGTTCCGGCGGACGCGCGCGGAAAAAGAGGCCAATCTCCTTTTTCTAAACACGCTCGTCCAAAACCTCTCGTCCGGCCTTTTGGCCTTTGACTCGCGCGAAAACCTCCTTTTATCAAACACGGCAGCCTTTCAACTTTTGGGCATTTATCGGCTCAACAATTTGGCGGAACTGCCCGCCAACCACAAGCCGCTCCGCGATTTTGTCGGGCAACTCAAAAAGAAGGAAAAGCTCCTTTATCAGCCCGAAACGGGGCGCCAGATCGCGGTGCAGGGCGTTCGGCTCGACTTGCAGGGGCGGCAAATCCGGCTTTTCACGCTCCAAAACATCCACCCGGAACTCCAGCAAAAGGAACTTGACGCGTGGCGAAACCTCACCCGCGTCCTCCGCCACGAGATCATGAACTCGGTCACACCCATCGTTTCGGTCATCGAGACGATGCAGGACATCCTGAAAAACGATTTTTCAACAAACGACCCGCGTGCAAAAATTGCCCGCGCCGACCTCGAAGAAGCGCTCGAAATCGTCGCCGCGCG
>JANOQP010000922.1:0-1861 GCA_031414895.1 Saprospirales bacterium | reverse complement strand
CTTCATGTTTGCTTTTGTGATGAGCGAGAGCATCGTGCCGAGGCCGAACATATCGGCGAGGTCGATCTCCGTGGTAAGGCATTTCGTCTCCGCGAAGGCCTGCCGGACGGGCGCGGGCATCGAATAATCCTTGCTCGGGATCATGTGGATCGTGCCGTACAGGTAGCTCGGTTTTTTGACCCCGGGCGCGGAGACCTTCCAAAAAAGCGCGTTTTCCGTCGGCCCGACCGAGCTCGCGGGGACTTTCGCGGGCATCGCCATTTTGGTGGTCTTGCAACCAAAAATCAAAAGGAGGCCGACGGAAAGCAGCGCGGCGAGGGATGTTTTTTTCATGGAACGGTTGAAATTTTTTTCAAAAAGAAAGAAAGCGGAAAAGCGGTTTTCGCAATAAGTTGAGCAAAAATGGTGGGTATTCCCCTAAATTTGACCCAAATATTTGAGACAATGTTCGACACAGCATCCTCCGTAGAACAACAATTGTTCGACCTGCCCGATCTGCCGTTTTTGATCGAAAGGCTGAACAATCGTCTCGTCGAGGAGCAAAAACTCCGCGCCAAGTTTCGCAAATGGGTAACGCCGGATGTCAAGGCCGAGTTCATAAACGGTCAAATTGTGAAACATGAACCAACTTCCGAAGATCAAAATGAGGCGACGGGCCACCTTCTATTATTGGGCGGTTTTTTCGCAAATTTCAAAAAAATCGGAAAGGTCTACGGGCAAAAAGCCTTGATCGGCATGAAACGAAACGACTACGAACCCGACGTCGCCTTTTGGCGCAAGGAAGTGGCCGACAGTTTCGCCCCCGAAATGAACGTCTACCCGCTGCCCGACCTCGTCGTGGAGGTGCTTTCGCCCGGAAAGGAGAACATCCGGCGCGACCGGGAGACCAAATTTGCCGATTATGCGTCGCACGGCATCCCGGAATATTGGATCATCGACCCAAAAAAACAGACCGTCGAACAATATTTGCTGTCAGATACCGCGCGGAACACTTACGAACTTTACAAAAAAGCCACCCGCGAGGACCATATCGAGAGCCGCGCGATGAAAGGTTTTGCAATCCCCGTGCTCGCCATTTTTGAGGCTGTGGCCAATTCGGAGGCAGTCCAGCGCATTTTGAACACCTAATTCAGCGCGTCCACATCCTCCACCACCGAAAACAAAAGGTGCAGGTCCTCAAAAAACTCGAACACCAGTTCGAACGAAACGATGTTCCTGAAAAGCACCGGTTCGAGCAAATCTTTTGACTGCGAGACGGCCACGAAAAGCCGGTTTTCGATGAGCGAGACGAAAATATCCTTCCCCGTTTTTTGTTGGAACTTCAAAATGGCGCGTTGCATATCGGGCGAAAGCGTCCGGGCAAGGTTCGCGTCGTCGGTTGAATAGGTGTCGAAGACCTCCTCAAATTCTGGCAGCAAATTGGCCTCGCGCCGCCGCCCGCCGAGCCGGGTGAACTGTTTCATCGTCCGCGTCGCGTAGGGCCGTTGGCGGTCGGGCAGGAGCAGGATCTTGCCGCGCATCTCAAAATTGTACTCGCCCATCAAAAAAGTCCCGCGAAAAATGGTGTCGAGCTGCGACCGTGTGGCCGACATTTCCTTCACCGAAAGTTCGCAGACTTCAAAAGGCATTTCGCGGATGATGCCCGAAATATGGTCCTCCGAAACATATTCGAGCGGTTGGCAGGCAAAAAGGCAGCTCCGCAAAAAGTGGTCGGGGCCGATGCCGCTGTCCTCTTTATAGGTCAGTTCGCCAAAATTGACATCGTTGTCGATAAAATCCAGCACGAGGCCGATGATCCTCGGCTTGAACTCCTTTTTGAAAATATCGACCTGCCCATAAAGCCAAAAGCCGTAAATGACCG
>JANOQP010000921.1:0-2032 GCA_031414895.1 Saprospirales bacterium | reverse complement strand
CTTTTCGACAATCTCTTTTTTCGTTTTCATAAAAAATTGAGCCGCCGGAATGATTGGTGGCAGGGCAAAGTAAATTCAAATTCAAATTCAAACGCCAACTCAAGTTCAAAATCAAAAAGCCGCTATCGCATTTGGCCTTTTCGATAGCGGCTTTTTGATTTTGAACTTGAGTTTGAATTTCCCACGGGAGCAGCTTCTTGAATTTGAATTTGCGTTTGAGTTTACATTGAATTTCCCGTTTCACCCGATCCGCACCGAGGTCATCGTGAGCGAGCCGCCGACGGCCTTGTCGTTGAAAATCGTGGCCGTCTCGCCTTTTTCCTGCAAACCGAGCGTGTACAAAAGCGGGAAATAATGGTCGGGCGTGGGGATGGCCAGTGCTGCGGCCCGGCCCAGCGAACGGTAATTTTGGAGCGGTTTGTGGTCGCCGTCGGCGATGAGTTTTTTAAACGTTTCGTTCATTTCGATGGCCCAATCGAATCCCTTTTCTGCGTTCAAATTTGAAAAATCGACCAGCCGGAGGTTGTGCACCATGTTGCCGCTGCCGATGATGAGCACGCCTTTTTTGCGCAGCGCGGCCAGTTCGGCGGCCAGGGCGTAGTGATATTCGCCCGATTTGTTGTAGTCGATGCTCAATTGCAGCATTGGGATGTCGGCGGCGGGGTACATGGGCCGCGCGACCGACCATGCACCGTGGTCGAAGCCCCATTTTTGGTCTTGACCGACGGTCGTGGAGGTGATGCCCTCGGCGATGGATTTGGCCAGCGCGGGGTCGCCGGGCGCGGGATATTGCACGTCAAAAAGCGCCTTCGGGAAACCGCCAAAATCGTGGATGGTCTCCGGTTTCGCGACGGCGGTGATATGCGTCCCCTCGGTCAGCCAGTGCGCCGAGACGACCAAAATAGCGGTCGGCTTTGGGATCTCGGTGGCCAGGTTTCGCCATTTTTGGGTAAATTCGTTGTCCTCGAGTGCGTTCATCGGGCTGCCGTGGCCAATGAAAAGGACGGGCATTTTTTCGCCGTTTTCGGGTAGGGCGGCTTTGAGCGATTGGAGCGAGGTGCCGATGGCGGCGGCCCCGGTTGCGGTTGCCATGATTTGCAGGAACTGTTTGCGGTGCATGATTTTTTGTGCAAAAAAACGGGTTTTGGGCGGGAAAGTTGGTTGACCCAAGTCAAGAAATTGAATATTTTCGCCGCAACATTTTGAGAAAACAAACACGATGAGAAAATTTAGAATGCAGCGCGACCAGCTCTGGAAGCGGGTCATCCGGACCACTTTTCGGAGCGCGGTCCGCTATTTTTTTCCCGAATTTTGCGACGAGGTCGATTGGTCGCGCGGCCATGAGTTCCTGGACAAGGAACTGCCGCGCATCCGCCCCAAAAACAGCCGTCGCGGTCGCGTGGCCGATGTTCTGGCAAAAGTGTGGCTCAAAAACGGGGAAGAAGTGTGGATCGTCGTCCATATCGAGGTACAGGGAAACCCGGTGCTGAAATTTGCCCACCGGATGTACGAATATCAATACCGCGCCGCCGATCGGTTCGATGTGGACGTTGTCGGGCTGGCCATTTTGGTGGACGAGGACCCGAATTTCAGGCCAAGTTTTTATGAAAGAAAACGTTGGGGGACCTCGGTCAGGTACGATTTTTCGACCTATAAACTTTTGGAGCAAGACCCGGCCGAGCTTGCGGAGCACGAGAACATTTTCGCCACCATCATGCACATCGCCTGGTTCGGCATGAAGCGCAACAAACTTTCGGACAAAAACCTGTTGGAACTGAAAATGCTCGCCCTCCGAAAACTCCGGCAGCGCGGGTTTTCGCGCGAGGAGATCGAGGATGTGCTGATGTTCGTCGAGAACTATGTGCATTTTGCGGTTCCAGAAAATGAGTCTATTTTTGCTCAAGAAATCAATGTTCTATTAACCGGAAAAGAAGAAACAATGGAATCTCTTAAAGAATACGCCTTCAAACAGATGGACAAACACATCAGCCGGGAAATGAGGCGCGAAGGCAAGCTGGAAGGCAAGCTGGAA
>JANOQP010000920.1:0-3867 GCA_031414895.1 Saprospirales bacterium | reverse complement strand
TCAGCGGGTTCGGAACATGAGCCAATAAATCACAGTTCAGACAAACCCAATTGTTATTTATCCAAAACAAATTCCTGCGAAACCGCCTTCCCGTCCGCCTCAAAATCAATCGAATAGACCCCTTTTGGCAGGTAAAACTTGCCTGAATCGGCCTTTTTCAATTCAATTGGCTTGTCCTTTTTATCCGATTTTTTGTCGGATTTCTTATCGGAACTGTTCAATTCCTTTTCCAAATCACGAACAAATTTTTCATCCAGATCAAGGTTGTAGATCAATGCGTTTATACCTTTTTTCGCATCGACCGAGCCTTTTTTTACGACAAGCCCGCTTTTAGTTTTTATTGAAAAATTATAATTTTTATTGACCTTCGTAAAGAAAACAACAGAGAGTTCTGGTTCTTTCAGTTCGGCGTATTTGTTGGTTTTTTTGCCCCAATTGGACGACCACCTTTTTTTCGGGATTTCAGCAATGGTCAATTCCTCTACCAATTTTTCAGCCGTCAATTTTTCCAAAAAACCAATCGGCTGCACATAAAGCGAGCGGCCGTGGGTGCCGATGACCAGGTCGTGCGCCTTTGGTTGGATGACCAGGTCGTGGACGGGCACGGCGGGCTGTTTTTTCGACAGTTTTTGGAAATGCTGGCCCCGGTCGAGGCTGAAATAAACGCCGTGGTCGGTGCCGACGAAGAGCAAATCGGGGTTTTCGGGGTCCTCTTTGACGACATTTATCGGCTCTGCTGGCAGGTCGGTGCCGATGGGCGACCACGTCTCGCCGTTGTTTTCCGATACGAAAAGATAGGCCCCAAAATCGTCCCAGCGGTATCCGTTCAGGCTGACGAAAACGCGGTTTTTTTCATGAAAACTGGCCCAAATGCGGCTGACCCATTGGTTTTGGGGCAAATTTCCGGTGATGTTCTTCCAGTTTTCGCCGCCATCTTTTGAGCAAAAAACCAGCCCGTCGTCGCTGCCCGTGTACAAAAGTCCGAATTTCAGCGGCGATTCGTGGATGGCCGTGAGCGTCCCGTAAGGCACGTTGCCCGTCCGTCCGCCCGCGGTGAGGTCGGGGCTGATGGCTTCCCATTTTTCGCCCCGGTCGAGGCTGCGATAGAGGCGGTTCGCGCCAAAATACAGCACGTCGGCATTGTGATTTGAGAGCCAGATGGGGGTCTGCCAATTGAAACGGAGCGGCCGTTCGCCGAGGTCGTGGCCGGGGGTGATGTATTTTTGGTCGCCCGTTTTTTTGTTGACGCGATAATATTGGCCAAACTGCGACCCGGTATAGACCGTCGAATTGTCGCGTGGGTCCACCATGACCTGCATCCCGTCGCCGCCGAGCAGGAATTTGTACGGGTTTTCGCCCGAATCGTGCCAACCGCGGTTGTTCACCGCCCGCGAACTGGCCGTCCAAACGCCGTTGTCCTGCGTCCCGCCATAGACATTGTACGGCTCGGCATGGTCCACGTTTATGGCATAAAACTGGCCGACGGCGGGCGAATTGCACTTGAACCAAGTCCTCCCGTCGTCATAACTGATGTTCACGCCGCCGTCGTTCCCGTTGATCAAATGGCCGGGCCGGGCCGGGTTGAGCCAAAGAACGTGGTGGTCGCCGTGGACATTTTCATCCTCGAGGGCCGTCCAATTTTTGCCGCCGTCGGTGCTTTTTATGAGCGGCACGCCCATCGTATAGAGGCGGTTCGGGTCGTCGGGCGCGGCTTTCACGACGCCGAAATAATAGCCGTAGGTATAAACAACGCCGTCCAAATTTTCCTCGTGGGTGCGTTTCCAGGTCGCGCCGCCGTCATCGGAACGGTAAATTTCGAGGCCGACAATTCCGGTATTTTGAAAGCCGTCGTCGCCCGTGTCGAGGTAGTCGTAAATCGCGCTTGGCGCAAATTTTCCCGATTTCATGCCCAATTTGACGGTTTTTGCATCGTATTTTTCGGAAAAATCATTGTTTTTCAAAAACTCGCCCAGCTTTTCATCCTCGATGGCGAGGAGGTTTTCGAGCGTGATGTTTTTAAAAAATTCTTTTTTCAAAGCCGTTTTGTCCTCGTCGGGGTCATCCTTTTTGGGCAACGGGGCCTGGTTGTCGAGCGCGGCAAAGAGGATTGTTTTGTCGCCTTTTTGAAAAATGTCGAGGCCGATCCGCCCCATTTTTTCGCCCTTCGGAAAACCGGATTTCCCGCCCGTGACGAGGGCCCACGATTCGCCGCCGTCGGTGCTTTTGTAAATGCCCGAGCCATCGCCGTTGCCCCGGAACATCCATGCACGGCGTTCGCGCTCCCACATCGCGGCCCATAAAATATCGGGGTTCGACGGGTCGCGGATGAGGTCGATGCCGCCCGTATTTTCATCGACAAAAAGGGTGTTTCGCCAAGTTTTGCCGCCGTCGGAAGTCTTGAAAATGCCGCGCTCCGGGTTCGGCGAATACAGATGGCCGAGCGCGGCGACCATGATTTCGTCCGGTTTCGTCGGGTGGATCAGCACGCGGCCGATATGCTGCGTCTCGGCCAGGCCCCGGTTTTCCCAAGTCTTGCCACCGTCGCCCGAACGGTAAATGCCAGCGCCAGCATAGGAGGAGCGCGACGAATTGACCTCGCCCGTGCCGACCCAGATGATGTTTTTCGCCCAATCGACCGCGATATCGCCGATGGTCATCACCGCCTCATGGTCGAAAATGGGGGTAAAATCCGAGCCGCTCGACTCGGTTTTCCACAGCCCACCGCTCGCGTAGGCAACATAAAAATGCGTCGGGTCGGCGGGGTTCACGTCGATATCCGTCACGCGACAACTGAAAATCGATGGCCCAATCGAGCGCGGTTCGAGGTTTTTGGCGAGGCTGTTTTCGGTGAGGGTTTTCCGTGTTTCAAATCCAGCGAGGCGCGGCCCGGCGGGGGTCGGGGCCACGGGGTTTTGGCCGGAAATGAAATTTAGGGGAAGGGCAAAAAGGAGGAACGTGGCAAGATTTCTCATATTTTTTCAATAAAAAAAGCCACAAATTGCGCAGGTTGCACAAATTTTGAAAATTGAATTTGGGCAACCTGTCCAATTTGTGGCCAATAAAATCACATAATTTTCATCCCATAATAGGCCACCCAACAGATCGCCAAAAGCCCCGTCGCAATGACCACGCCCCGCATTGATTGGTCAAAACGTCGGCTCCGAAAGACGTTCATCGGAACCAAATTGACCGCAATGGCGAGGATGGCCGACGTGCGCCCACGGAAACTTTCCGACAGCCCGATGCCGTCGCCGGTGCCGATCTTTCCGAGCAAATTGAACAGGTTGAACAGCATGAAAAAAACGACGGTCGGCAGGAGGATGCCGATGACGAGGCCGTTCAGGAGGGAATTTTTTTGGAACATTTTTATTGATTGGCTAATTTGAAAATAGGTGAATGGGATAATTAGCGGGATTCCCACATTATTCGCTGGCGCGAGGTTTTTACCTCGTGCCGCTCATTATGTCGGCTGCGCCGACTCTCATTATTCAAAACCGCGTGTCGATAATAAATGGGAGCATCGCCCGCCAGGTCGGCCAATCGTGCTTCATGTCGGGGCCCCAAATATCGAGCTCGTGCGGGATGCCCTTTCCGTTCAAAATATTGGAAAGGTTGCGCGAGCCTTCCGGGTCCTCGTAGTCACCGGAGCCGGTCAAAATATGGATATGGCCGCTCGCCCGCATCTTGTCCAGCAAATATCCGTCCTCCAAATTGGGCAAATAATGGCAGGGCGAGTTGAAATAAACGTCCTCGTCATAGTAGCCTTTTGTGTAACTTGTCAGGTCATAAACGCCGCTCATCGCGATCACGCCCGCGAACAGGTCGGGCCGCCGGAAGTACATATTTGCCGAGTGCAGCGCGCCGAGC
>JANOQP010000919.1:0-3052 GCA_031414895.1 Saprospirales bacterium | reverse complement strand
ACCAACCGAGGCGGGTTTGGTGAAAGCGATATTGGGATAGTTTTTTTAATGCTGAATGCTGAATGATAAATGTTGAACCAAGAATGGTCCATCGCGCATCATTCGCGGCAGCCATTCATCATTTATCATTCATCATTTTAAGAATAATGGCAAAAAATCAACAACGAAACATCCAGCAAAAACCGGCCCCTCGCCCAAAAACAGCCGAGCAAATTACCGAGCAAACGCCATCTAAAAACAGTTGGCTCCCGTGGGCAATCGGCGTGTTGGCAATCACTTTTTTGCTGTTCACCCCGTCGCTGAAAAGCGATTTCGTGAACTGGGACGACCCCGATAACCTCTACGAAAATGAGCTTTTGAGCCCCTTTCAATCACCCGCCGATTTGAACTGGAAGAATTTTCAGCCGATTTTCAGCTTCGAGACTGGCCGCGTTTTGGGCAACTACAACCCGCTGCCGATCGCCAGTTTCGCGGTCGAAAAGGCATTTTTTGGCCTGAAAAAAATCGACCCAAAAACCAAAAAGGAGTCGAACAATTCGCGCCCATTTCACCTCAACAATATCCTTTTGCACCTTTTGGTCGTGTTTTTTGCCTTCCGGATCATGCTCGAACTGGGCATCGGCAAGGTGGGCGCCGCGGTCGGCGCGTTGCTCGTCGGGATACACCCGATGCGCGTCGAATCGGTCGCGTGGGTCACGGAACGGAAGGACGTGCTGTTCGGCGCGTTCTTTTTCGCGACGCTTTTTGTGTACACGCGATATGCAAAACGGGCGATGGAGGGCGCAAAACCGCTCGGCATTTACATCCTGATGATCGCGCTCATGTATTTCGGTTGCCTTGCGAAAGTGCAAATGGTAATGCTCTCGGTCTCCCTTTTCGCCATCGATTTTTGGCTGAAAAGGGGCTGGAAATTGGATATTTTCATTGAAAAAATTCCGTTTTTTATCATCAGTATTTATTTCGGCTACCTCAACATCGTCGGACTAACGGAGTCAAAATCGCTCGATGACAGCCTGCTGAACTTCGGGTTCCTCGACCGCATGGCCGTCGCCTCGTGGTCCTATTTTACCTATTTGTACAAACTGATCGTGCCAATCCCGATGTCGCCGCTCTACCCGTACCCGGCGAAAATGCCGTGGTACACGTTCGCAGCCATCCCGATTGTGCTGTCGATAGCGGCTTTTTGGTTTTTTGCCTTCTTTAAGAACAGGCTGCCGAAACTGGTCTTCGCCATCTTTTTCTTCACCGCGAACGTGCTTTTGCTCCTCCAATTCAAGGCTGCGGGCCAGGGATATTTGGCCGACCGTTTTACTTATGTGGCCTATTTTGGTTTTTTTGTGTTCGCGGCATGGGCTTTTGACCTTATTTATCATACAAAAACTGGCCGTTCGCCGGCGCAGATTTTTGGCATCGGAGCCCTCGCGGTCTTTGCCTTCTTGAACTTCAACCAACAAAAAATCTGGAAGGACGGCGAAAACCTTTGGAGCCATGTGATTAAATACGAGGGCAAATCGTCCGCGACCGCTTGGGCAAACCGCGCCCAGATCTACCGCGACCGGGGCGATTACGACAAGGCGTTGGCTGATTTCAATGTCGTCATCAACGAGATCACGACCAAAAAGCCGAAATCGGGCGATTACAATTCGCGCGGGAAATGTTATTTCGATATGGCGATGAGCCAAAAATTCCCGACTCGCACGGGCGAATTGCTCGAAAAAGCCATGGCCGACTATAATAAAGGTGTCGAGCTCGTCGCCGATAGCAAGGACAAAGAGGCGCAGGCCGAGCTTTTTATCAATCGCGGCGCGGCGCACGGTGCGTTCAACCGGCTGCCCGAGGCCATAGCCGACATGGGCCGCGGCCTCGAGCTCGACCCGGCCAACAAAAACGGCTACCTCAACCGTTCGCTCGCGCTTTACACGATGCGCGAGTACGCGAAAGCGGCGGATGATTATTCAAAATATATCGAGCTCGACCCTTTTTACCCAGAAATCTTTTACGAGCGCGGCCTTTGCAAAATGCAGATGAACGACGTGCCGGGCGCGATTGCCGATTTTTCACAAGCAATCAATTTGGCGAAAACAAAAGCCTCGAACGAGGACGGGCTGTTTTTTCTCGAACGCGCACGGGCGCTCGCTGCGCAGGGCAAAAAAGCGGAGGCGCAGGCGGACATTAGAGCTGCTCAATCGCGGGGCATGACGCCGGATGCGGATTTGCAGGCGAGGATGGCGCAATGAGGTTGTCTGAACGGTGATTCTTATGATTCGTATGGTTTTTATTGATGGTAAAAATCACAGAAATCAAACGAATCAAATAAATCACAGTTCAGGCAACTAATTGAAAATCAATGGGTTAAAGCTCGATTTTAACTTCCTGCCCCTTCTCGATCTTCACGATAAAAGCATCTGCAAAACCACCTTCAACAGCATTGTTTTTAGCGATAATTGCCGTTTCGAGGTCGCTGAAATTGGAGAGGTAAATGATGGTCGTCTTGCCTTTTTTCACTTTTTCAATCGTTCCGCCGAGGCCGGAAAGTTGTGTTTCGTCATATTTTTTCATGTCCCGGACGCTGGCGACGCGGACCTTATAGGGCGAAAAAACGGGCTGTTCGGGGGCTTTTTCAACGGTCTTTGCGGATGTTTTGACCGCTTTTCCCGTTTTTGAAATTGCAGCCGCTTCGACCGGTTTCGGTTTGATGACCATTTTTTCAGTCCGATAGACCGCTTTTTCCTCGACAACGAGCGCGTCTTTAAAGCCTTTTTTCTGGATGGAAGTCTCGGCGGTTTCGGCTTCGGCCTTGTTTTCCCAAACCCCGACGCGGACTTTTGTGGTCGTTTTTTCGGGGATCGTATAAACATTCCCGATCTCAAAAAGCGGAGCGTAGGCCGACATATCAACCGCTTCGCCCATGTTTGTCAATGCCGCAACCTGCACTGACCACCTTTTTGGTGGCTCCGGCTTTTTCACGGGTTCGGGCGCGGGAGCCTCCTCTTTTTTGGTTGCGATGATGAAAATGGGCGGTTCGACCTCGGTTTCGGCGGGTTTTTCGACC
>JANOQP010000918.1:0-9050 GCA_031414895.1 Saprospirales bacterium | reverse complement strand
GCAAAAAAATAGACGACGCGATGGATTCCCTCGAACGCCAGAACGCCGCCCTGCGCGGGATGCTCCCCAAAGAATATGCCCGCGAAACCCTCGACAAGGAAAAGCTCGGCGAACTCGTCGATTTGATTGGCACCATCGGTTTCAACCAGCCCGGCCATTCTGCAAAAGACCTTTTGGGGCGCGTCTATGAATACTTTTTGGGCGAATTTGCCGACGCGGAGGGCAAAAAGGGCGGCCAGTTTTACACCCCGTCGAGCATCGTCAAGCTCCTTGTCGGGATGCTCGAACCCTATAAGGGCCGCATTTACGATGGTTGCTGTGGCTCGGGCGGGATGTTCGTCCAGTCCGAAAAATTCATCGAACAGCACAATGGCCGCCGCGACGACGTGAGCATCTACGGCCAGGAATCGAACCCGACGACCTGGAAACTCTGCCGCATGAACCTCGCCATCCGCGGCATCGATGCCAATATCCAGCTCGGAGACACCTTCCGGGAAGACAAGCTCCGCGACCTCAAAGCCGATTTCATCCTCGCAAACCCGCCCTTCAATATTTCCGATTGGGGTGGCGACAAGCTCCGCGATGACGACCGCTGGCAGCACGGCCTCCCGCCAGTCGGCAACGCCAACTATGCGTGGCTCCAACATTTCCTCTCCAAACTTTCGCCGACCGGCACCGCGGGCATCGTGCTGGCCAATGGCTCGATGACCTCCAATTCGGGCGGTGAGGCCGATATCCGCCGCAACCTCGTAGAGGCGGGGCTGGTCGATTGCATGGTCGCGCTGCCCGCCCAACTGTTCTACAATACGATGATTCCGGCCTGTCTCTGGTTTTTGGCCCGCGACCGCCGCAACCACAAGTTCCGCGACCGGCGGGGCGAGGTTCTGTTCATCGATGCCCGCCAATTGGGCCGCATGATTAGCCGCCGCAACCGCGAACTGACCGACGGCGACCTCCTGAAAATTACCGAAACCTACCATAACTGGCGCAACACGGGCGAGAAATACGCCGACGTGGCCGGTTTCTGCAAGGCCGCGACCATCGAGGAAGTCCGCGCCAGCAACTACGTCCTCACCCCCGGGCGGTACGTCGGCGCGACGGAACTGGAAGACGACGGTGTGCCGTTTGCCGAAAAGATGAACGCGCTGACGGGCGAGCTCGCCGGGCAGTTTGCGGAAAGTGCACGGCTGGAAACCTTGATAAGGGAACAATTAAAATCGATTGGGTATGGACTCTGAAAAAAGCGGCCTCTCCCCGGAGTTTCTGGTTGAAATAAGGGAAATGCTCCGGCAGGCAAGGCAAAAGACGTACGCGGCCATCAATTTTGTGATGGTCGAAACCTATTGGCAAATCGGGCGGCGGATTGTCGAGGAGGAACAGCGCGGAAATGCCCGCGCCGATTATGGGACCTATTTGATTCGGGAACTGTCGAGAAGCCTGACCAATGAATTCGGGAAGGGGTTTGCGTTGGCCAATCTCAAAAATTTCAGGCAGTTTTATCTCACTTTTCCTGATATCGGAAAAGGCTACGCACTGCGTAGCCTTTTGACGTGGACTCATTTTCGGCTAATAATTCGAGTCCATAATCCAAAAGCAAGGGAATACTATCTCGACGAAGCCGCAGACCAAAATTGGAGTACCCGACAACTCGAACGCAACATCGAATCCCGTTACTACGAGCGTTTGTTGAGCACCCAAATTCAGCCCGACATACCCAAAATCTTGTCCGGCGGCCAACCGCTCAACCCGCTCGATTTTTTGAAAGACCCGTATGTGCTCGAATTCCTGAACCTGCCGGAGGCCACAAAAACGACCGAAAAGGCCCTCGAATCGGCCCTGATTGATAACCTCCAACAGTTTTTGCTCGAACTGGGAAAGGGATTTTCGTTTGTCGGCAGGCAGTTCCGGGTCAGCACCGAGACGGCCCATTTTTATATCGACCTCGTTTTCTACAATTATCTCCTCAAATGCTTTGTCATCATCGACCTCAAAAACGGCAAGCTCGCCCATCAGGATGTCGGCCAGTTGGATATGTACGTCCGAATGTTCGATGACCTCAAACGCGGCCTCGACGACAACCCGACCGTCGGTATCATCCTCTGCGAATCGAAGGATGAAACCGTCGTCCGTTATTCCGTTTTGCACGGCAGCGAACAGCTTTTTGCCTCCAAATACCGCCTCGTGCTGCCCACCGAACAGGAACTTGCCGCCGAAATCGACCGTGAGCGACGGTTGATTACCCAACAATTTGAAAGCAAAAAGCGGAAATCGAGCCAAAAAAATTGAACAGTATGACCATCAAAGCTTTGATAGAAAAACTGCAAGCCTTCCCTGCCGATATGCGCGTCGTCGTGGCGGGATATGAAACGGGGTTCAACGATATTTCTCAAATAGAAATCGTCGGGATGATTCCCGATGTCAAGACCAAATGGTGGGATGGGCAGCACGAAGACCCGATGCGCGATGAAGATGGAACTGAAAATGCCTTGCTTTTGGGTGGGGAGAATTTGATTGCTAAAAATTAAAGGGGATTGGGTATGAGTATTGAAAATTGGGAGACGGTCAAATTGGGCGAAGTCTGTTCAAACATTGCCTACGGCTACACAGAAAGCGCACAGCAAATCTCTGTTGGGCCTAAATTTTTGAGAATTACAGACATTCAAAATCAAAGTATCGAATGGGCAACCGTTCCATTTTGTCCAATTTCTGAACGTGATTTTGAGAAATACAAATTGGAGGTTGGCGACATTGTTATCGCAAGAACGGGCGCAACGACTGGCGCAACAGCAATAATAAAATCGCCTGTCAAAGCTGTTTTTGCGTCTTACCTGATTCGATACAAAATTGATAATCAATTGGCCGACCCATTTTTTGTTGGCCATGTTTTAAATTCAAGAACTTGGAAAGGCTATGTCGAATCAATAATTGGAGGTTCGGCACAGCCCGGAGCAAATGCCAAACAGTTTGCCGAGTTTGAGTTTGAGTTGCCTCCCCTCCCCACCCAACGCCGCATCGCCGCCATCCTCACCGCCCTCGACGACCAGATAGCCCTCCTCCGCCGCCAAAACGACACCCTCGAAAAAATGGCGCAGGCGGTGTGGGAGGAGCGGTTTGGGGGGGGTGGGCAGGGGGAGGAATTGCCGGAGGGGTGGAGATGGGGGAAATTGGGGGAGATTGTTTTTAATAAAAGAGGACAGATTAGTACCGAAAAAATGACCGAGGAGATGATGTATGTCGGGCTTGAACACGTTTCGAGGAAAAGTCTTTCCCTCACCGAATGGGGAACAGCGGAAGGACTTGGAAGCAACAAATTCCTCTTTTTGAAAGGCGACATCCTTTTTGGGAAATTGAGGCCATATTTCCATAAAGTCTGTATCGCGCCTTTTGACGGTGTTTGTTCGACAGACATTTTAGTCATACAGGCTGTTTCGTCAACCTATTTTGGGTTTTCGGTCTTTCACCTTTTTAGTGAAGAATTAATCGCTTTTACAACTTCAACAGCGGACGGAACAAGAATGCCAAGAACAAATTGGAGCGATTTGGCTAATTTTGAAATTGCCATTCCTCCCGAAAGTGTTGCCAGTGAATTCAACCAGTTTGCAAAACCTGTATTTGAAAAAATAACCGAGAACATCCTCCAAACCCGCACCCTCTCCCATCTGCGCGACGCGCTCCTGCCACGCCTGATGAGCGGGGAGATAGCCGTCTAAAAACAAAAAGTAGTATCTTCGCCATCAAAAAGGACACGACCAAAATGCTTGAAAGACTGATAAAAGCAAAAGCGGCGCATCCCGACGATGCGGGGATTGATGCGCTGATTTGGCTGGTAGAAAACCAGGGGAAGGAAACAACCGAACAACAATTGGAGCGGCAAATCGCCGAGAAGGGCTTGGTGAACAATTTCGGAAAGTACGTTGGGGTATTGGCCGAAGAAGGCGTGACTTGGGAGGATGACCTGAAATTGCTCACTAAATAGACTGAAAACTATTCCGAAAAACGGCTGTGGGAAAACCACCAAACCCGCACCCGTACCCGCCTGCGCGACACCCTCCTGCCGCGCCTGATGAGCGGGGAGATAGCCATCTGAACCATGCCAAAAATCACCGACCCAGCGTATCAACTGCCCGAAATCATCGCCACGGAATGGGTGCGCACCTTCCGCACGGGCGCGAACTGCCCGATGCTGATAGACGGCATCGACCTCGCAAACCAGTCAAAGGACAGTTTCGTGCTGAAATATCGCGGCGCAGAGCGGATGGACGAAACCACCAGCGGGCGGGAACTAATGGCCGCGTGGCTGGCCATCGAGCTTGAAATCGGGACACCCGAACCGGTGGTGGTGCGGGTCGATGCCCAGTTCGCCCAAATGGTCCCACCCGATTTTCGGGCAGTCATGGCAACGCGGGCGCAGGGGCTGAACTTTGGCAGCCGCTTCATGGAGGGCAAGACTATTTTCCAGCCGGATGAACTATTGGCGCCGCAGTACCATCAGGCCGCCGCCCGGGTGTTCATTTTTGACCTGTTGATACAGAACGGCGACCGGCGACCGGAAAAGCCCAATTCGTTTTTGGCGGACGGCAGTATCTGCCTGATTGACCACGAATTGGCGTTCGGCTTTTTGTCAATGTTGCCTATGTTTGCAAACCCGACCCCGTGGATATTGAACGGAACAGATGTTTTGGCGGCGCAAAAGCACCTTTTTTATCCGATGCTGCGCCAAAACAAGGGCGTGGATTGGGAAGCTGCAATAAGCACATTGTCCAATTTGACCCCCGAATTTTGGCAACTCGCCAATGACCATCTGCCCGAAAAATGGAAAGACGCGGTGGAAATAGGCCGGATTCGCAGCCATTTCGAGTCCCTCCAACAACATTCAACGACCTTCATCTCCGAGATATGGAACAAATTAATTGGGTAAATTATCAGTACCAGCTCCTCCGTTACGAACACGACCAGCATACTGGCGAGTTTGCCAACCTCGGCATGGTCTTTTTCGATGCTGGGACAGGGACGCTGCAATGGCGTTTCGAGGACAAGAAATATGGCCGGTTGAGCCATTTTTTTGGCGACCGCGTGCAGGGCGTGGCCATTTTGTCGGCCCTCAAACAACTGAAAAAAGGGCTGCAAAAAATCAAGGACGGCGGCCTGCAAAAGTTTGACCGCATCGAGGCCGTGACCAATGCTGCCCTGCCGCCCGACGACAACGGCTGGTACTTTTCGGAGGCATGGGCTGGGCGGCATTTCGAGCACGAACTGGCATTCGAGGAACTTTACGACCGCATCATCGGCCAATATCAGGAGGAAAGCACCAAACGGCAGGACGATGCCTTCGCCTGGAAGCACGTCTATAAAAAGCATTTCGACCAATACAACCTGACCCCCAAACTGCACGCGCACAAAGTGACGACCTCGACCGATGCCTTCGATTTCAGGTATGCCTGCAAGAACGGGGTCTGGCACTGCATCCAGAGCCTGTCCTTTGACCTGAAGCACGAGGGCAACATCCGGGACAAAATCTACCGCTGGGACGGCATCGCCCGCGAACTGCTGACCGCGAAAGAGCCGATGAAGGTCTACCTGTTGAGCATTTTCCCCGAAAGCCCGGAACTGACCGAGCTTTTGCAAAAGAAGCTGAACGTCCGCGACGAGAACGTGGAGGTCCGGGTGGTCGGCGAGGCGGGCGCGAATGCGATTGCGCTGGAACTGAAAGCGGCGATGGATGCGCCCGCGCACGGTTGATTTGATTGAATTTGGAACGCCACGGCAAAAAGGCACTGTGAGAAAACTTAAAAACCACACCCACAACAGTCCTTTTCAACGATGCGAAACACCCTTTCCGAAGACCAAATCGAGCGGCACCTTCTCGACAATTTCATCTGCCCGCTCGGCTACGACTACGTTTTTGGCCCCGAGCTTTTGCCCGACGGCAAACAGCCCGAGCGCACGCCCGGCGAGGTCGTTTTGAAAAACCGCCTCCGCCGCTCCATCGCCCGCCTCAACCCGCAATTGCCCGCCGATGCCTGCGAACTGGTTTTCCGCAAAATCCAGCGCACGGCCAATCCCGATATTTTATTGAACAACATGGCCGCGCACCGTTGGCTGACCGAGGGCGTGGAAGTCGAATACCGCACGAAATCGGGCGAAATCCGCACCGAACTGACGCAATTGATTGATTTTGAAAACCCCGACAACAACGAATGGCTGGCCGTCAACCAGTTCACGGTCATTGAAAACCACAAAAATCGGAGGCCCGATGTCGTCATTTTTGTCAATGGGCTGCCGCTTGTTTTGTTTGAAATCAAGAACGCGGTGGCCGAAAAGGCGACCATTCAGGCGGCTTTCAATCAAATCCAGACGTACAAAAAAGACATTCCGAGCCTGTTCCAATGGAACGCGCTTTGCATTTTGACCGACGGCTGGTCGGCGCGGGCAGGGACGATGGCCGCCGCGCTCAACCGTTTTCAGGTCTGGAAATCTGCCGACGGCCAGCAGATTATTGATGAAAAATCGCGCGAGACCGAGCTTTTGGTCAAAGGGATGCTCGACCATCGGCGGCTGTTGGATTTGCTGCGGCACTTCATCGTTTTTGAGGAAGAAAAAAGCGGGTTGGTCAAAAAGGTGGCGGCCTATCACCAATATTTTGCCGTCAACAAAGCTCTCGCCTGTGTTCAAACCGCCTCCAAAACTGGCGGCGACGGGCGCGGTGGCGTGGTCTGGCACACGCAGGGCAGCGGGAAAAGTTTGAGCATGGTCTTTCTGACCTCCAAACTGGCCGTCAATGCGGCGATGCAAAACCCGACCGTCGTCGTCCTGACCGACCGCAACGACCTCGACCAACAGCTTTTCGAGACCTTCGCCAATTGTCGACAGCTCCTCCGCCAAACGCCAAAACAGGCCGAAAGCCGCTCGCACTTGAAGACGCTTTTGCAGGTTGCGTCGGGCGGCGTGGTTTTTACGACCATCCAAAAATTTGTCGAAACGGAGCTTGTCCGGCTGCCCGACGGCTCCGAAAAACGGGTCATTGCGCCGTTCCCGGAGCTTTCGCCGCGCCGAAATGTGGTCGTCATCGCCGACGAGGCGCACCGCAGCCAGTATGATTTCATCGACGGATTTGCCCATAACCTGCGCCGCGCCCTGCCAAATGCCACGTTTTTGGGCTTCACCGGCACGCCGATTGAAAAAGTGGATGCCGACACGCGCCGCGTTTTTGGCGACTATATCGACATCTACGACATCCAACGTGCGGAGCGCGACGGGGCGACGGTCAAGATTTTCTACGAAAGCCGCCTCGCCAAAATCCGCCTCGATGAAGCCGAACAGCGCGAGCTTGATGCCCGCGTCGATGCCGTCATGGACGAATATTTGACCGAAAACGAGGAGCTTACCCAACGCCAGCAACAGACCGCCAAATGGACCCGAGTCGAGGCCGTCGTCGGCGCGAAAAAGCGGTTGGCAAAAGTTGCAGCGGACATCGTGGAGCATTTTGAAAAACGCGACCATGCTGCGCTTTCAAAGGCGATGATTGTCTGCATGAGCCGCCGGATTGCCGTCGAGGTTTATGAGGAAATCCGAAAAATCCGCCCCGGTTGGCACGACGAAGACGATGCAAAAGGTCAAATCAAGGTCGTCATCACGGGCTCGGCGAGCGACGACGCGGCTTTGCAAACGCACGTCCGCAATAAAAACAGCAACGACGGCATCGCCCGCCGGTTGAAAGACCCGAAGAACGACCTCAAAATCGTCATCGTCCGCGATATGTGGCTGACGGGTTTTGACGCACCCGTCCTGAACACGCTCTATGTGGACAAACCGATGAGCGGCCACAACCTCATGCAGGCCATCGCCCGCGTGAACCGTGTTTTTATGGAAAAACAGGGCGGCCTCATCGTCGATTATATCGGCATCGCGCACAACCTCAAACTCGCGCTCGACAACTATATCGCCAACGAGGGCAAGGGCGAACTGGCCTACGATTTTGAGGACGCGGCCAACGCGCTCAAACTTTATTTTGAAAAAGTGCAGGGACTTTTTGCCAAAACGGGGAATCAACAGGGTTTCAAGTACCTCTTTTACCACCAACTGACGACCACAGCCCAACGCCTCGAATACATCGCCGACATGGCCGATTACATTTTTGGGCTTGACAACGGAAAGGGGAAGGAGATTTTCGGGCAGCACGTCGGCAATTTGATGAAAGCCTACGCGCTCGCCGGGGCGCACCAGTACGCGACCGAAATCCATGACGATGTCGCTCTTTTTCAGGCCGTCCGGTCATTCATACAAAAGACGACGGACGAAAACATCGAAAAACGGCAGCGCGAAAAAGGCGCGAAGACCATCGAGGAAGTTGAAACTGCCATCCGCGAACTGGTCAACGAATCCATCCTGACCGACGATGTCGTGGATTTGTTCGCAGCGGCGGGCCTCAAAACCCCGGACATCACGAGCATTTTGAGCGAGGATTTTTTGAAAGAGATAAAGGGGATGCAGCGCAAGAACCTCGCGCTCGAAATGTTGAAGAAGTTGTTGGCCGAGGAAATCAAAATCTATGGCCAGACGAATATCGTGCAGAGCAAAAAGTTTTCGGAAATGCTCGCGCAGGCCGTGCTTCGCTATCAGAACAACATCCTGACCTCCGCCGAGGTGTTGGAGGAACTGATGCAAATGGCACGCGACTTCAAAAAGGCAAAGAACAAGGGCGCGGAACTCGGTTTGACCGAAAAGGAAACCGCTTTTTACGACGCGCTGGCCGAAAACGAATCGGCGCGGGAGATTCTGAACGATGCTGTTTTGACCAAAATCGCCATTGAACTATTCGAGAACATCCGTAAAAACGCCTCGATTGACTGGTCGGTAAAAGAAAGTGCGCGGGCCAAACTTCGGGTAATGATTAAAAGGATTTTGCGGCAATACAATTACCCACCGGATTTGCAGGAGAAGGCGATTGAGCTGGTTTTGCAACAGGCGGAGTGGTTGGTTCCCGGAGAAGTGGAGAGTTGAGTTGCAACAGCCGAAACCAACAAAAAAAGCGCACCGCTCCAACCAGAGCG
>JANOQP010000917.1:0-2397 GCA_031414895.1 Saprospirales bacterium | reverse complement strand
CATGATGAAATTGAAAGAAATGGACTATCAAACGATACTCAACCAGATCCACGGGGAAGTGCTCGCTGGCCCGTCGGAGGGCGCGGTGGCCGCGTACATCCCCGAACTGGCGAAGGTCGGCCCGGCGAAATTCGGCATCTGTTTGTGCGCATTGCCGGGCGGGAGCTTCGAGGTTGGGGATAGCGAGGAGCGGTTTTCGATACAGAGCATTTCAAAGGTGCTGTCGCTGGCCCTTGCGTTTTCGCTCGTCGGCGACCGGATATGGGACCGGGTGGGCGTTGAGCCATCGGGCAACCCGTTCAACTCGATCATTCAGCTCGAACTTGAACACGGGAAGCCCCGAAACCCGCTCATCAATGCGGGCGGATTGGTTGTTTGTGATATTTTAATTTCCGAATTAAAAAATCCGATGGGCGATTATTTGGCTTTCATCCAAAAAATAGCGGGCTTTGCAGGTATAAAAGCAAATGCACGCGTGGCCCAATCGGAAAAACAGTCGGGACACAAAAACATGGCCCTTGTTCACCTGATGAAATCGTTTGGAAACATCGAAAACCCGACCGAAGAGGTGCTCGACCTTTATTTTCACCAATGTTCCATTGAAATGTCGTGCCGCGAGCTTGCCCAAACCTTTCTCCTTTTTGCCAATCACGGAAAACTGCCCGCCGGCCCCGACGGGGCAATCTTGACAAAAAGCCAGACCAAACGGCTCAATTCAATCATGCAAACCTGCGGGTTTTATGACGAATCGGGCGAGTTTGCTTTCAAGGTCGGCCTGCCGGGAAAAAGCGGCGTGGGCGGCGGCATTGCCGCGATCCATCCCGACAAGTACAGCGTGGCGGTTTGGAGCCCCCGTTTGAACAAAAAGGGCAATTCCGTGCGCGGCATGAAGGCCCTCGAACTATTGACCACAAAGACCGAACAGTCCATTTTTTAGCTTTAAGACATCCCTTTAAAACCGTTTTTTTTAAGTTTTTTTTTCACTAAACCAGTTTTTTGAACGTATGAAAAAGGTTCTACAACTTTTGGCGATGCTGCTTTTCGCGGTCTCGCTCAACGCACAGGACAAGACCGTTAGCGGGACTGTCCGGGAAAAAGACGGCGGGCCGCTCCCCGGTGCGACCGTCGTGGCGAAAGGCTCGCTCGCGGGCACGACCACCGATATCAATGGGAACTATTCGTTCCGTGCGCCCGTCGGCTCGACGATGGTCGTGGTCTCGTACACCGGTTTTGGCTCGAAGGAGGCCAATATCCCCGCCGATGGAGTCGTCAATGTCGAGCTTTCGACCGAATCGAGCCTGCTCGGGGAGGTCGTGATCTCGGTCGGTAGCCGTGCTTCGCAACGGACGATCACCGATTCGCCCCTTCCGATCGATGTGATCGGTTTGAAGGACCTCAAATCCACCGGACAGGCGAGCTTTGATAAAGCGTTGCAATACCGCGTGCCGTCGTTCAACACCGTGAACACCCCGGTCAACGACGCGACGACGCTCCTTGACCCGTACGAGATCCGCAACCTTGGCCCGAGCCGCACCTTGATCTTGATCGACGGCAAGCGGAAAAACCTTTCATCGCTCCTTTATGTGCAGTTTTCGCCCGGTCGCGGCGAGACGGGCGTTGACCTTTCGGCCATCCCGGTCGATGCCATCAAGCGCGTGGAGATCCTCCGCGACGGTGCTTCGGCACAGTACGGTTCGGACGCAATCGCGGGCGTTATGAACGTCATTTTGAAGGACCGCTACGAATATTCGACCCTCAACCTCCGTGCCGGGACTTCCACAAAAGGTGACGATCGCAGCCCCGGCAAAGCGGCCGGCAACGGTCGCGGCGACAACTACGGCATCTCTTTCAACAGCGGTGCAAACTATGGCGACAAAGGTTATATCAACTATACCCTCGATTTTAGCCAGCAGGAAAGCACTGTCCGCTCTGGCACCCTCGACAGGCCGACGGAAATCGCCACTTTTGGTGGCGGCACAGAGCAAAACGCATTGATCAACGCATTTTTGGACGATTACCCAACCGCCGGCAACATCAACGGCACGGGCGAGATCACTGCCGGGAAATTCCTCGTGAACGGCGGTTTTTCCGCTGGCGAAATGGGCAATGTCTACGCAAATGCAGCCCTCGTTTCCAAAAAAGTGAAATCCTTTGCCAACTTCCGCGCGCCATATTGGAGGCAGGACCGGGGGCTTTTGCACTCGAAATCCGATTTTGGCGGCAAAAACTATATCACCGCCGCGACCGTCAAATTCCCGGAAGACGATCCGGCGATCTATGCAGGTTATGCTGGTTATGTCCCAACTTTTGAGGGTGATTTGACCGATTACAATGCCACGCTCGGCGTGAAAGATGAGCACAACGGCTGGAAACATGATGTCAGCCTCACCGCTGGCG
>JANOQP010000916.1:0-1635 GCA_031414895.1 Saprospirales bacterium | reverse complement strand
CGACAGACGACGAAAAGTCGTCAGGCGGGCCGCGCTTCAGTGAGTTCGGAACATGAGCCAAACCGTCGTTTATCTGCATCATAAATTGCCCCGGTGGCGCGAGGTTTTACCAGCTGGCATCCCTTGCTTCAATGCCATGTTAATCCATTTTGACAAACAGCCCACGTTTTTACCTTTGCCCAAACTCAATTTTATGAAAAGAAAGACCCTGTTTTTTGCCCTCGCCCTGCTCGTCATGGGTGCGTGCAGCCGCCGCGTGGCGACCCCGGCGGTTCAATTGCTCGACCGCGAAGGCTCCGGGCTGCTGACCATAGCTGCGACCGGTTTTGGCTTCGCCCAATACAAAACGGAGCAAGATGCCCGCCGCCTCGTCCTCGAGCGGCTGCTCTACGCGGGCATCGCCGACGCAACGATCACCGATGCGCGGCTGCCGCTGATCGCCGACCAAAGCAAATTGACCTCGACCCAAAAAGGGGCCATCGACGGACTTTTTGCGGACAGCGACCGCTATTTTCAGTCCGTCGCGAAGTCCGACATGAAGCCGCAATGGTCCGAAAACTTGAAGCGCACCCAAAATTTCGTGCTGCGCGTCAATTATGACCTGCTCCGGCGCGACCTCGAAAACAAGTCCATCATCCGAAAATTTGGTATTTAAAACATGAAAAAGACCCTTTTTGCCGCGCTTTTCCTACTTTTCGGGAAAATCCTCTCGGCCCAAACGCCAGCTTCCCCGGCCGCAAAACCATCCGCCGACGGAAAACCGACCATCCAACCGACCATTATGGTCATCCCCTACACGAAAGACGGCGAGGACATCCGCAAAGTCCTCGACGGGGACGTGAACCGCCGCATCGCCATCGCGAAAGTGAAAGAGGCGTTCGACACGCGCGGTTTCAGCACCATCGATTTTTTGGCGAAGCTGAAAGAAACCGAGACGCGGCAGGTTTTCACCTCCGAAAATTTGACCGACCTCAAAACGCAGATCATCGAGTTTTCGGGCGCCGATATTTATGTCGAAGTGGAGGCCAACCTCGAAAAATCGTCCACCGGCAACGCGGCCCGCATCATCCTCTCGGCCTACGATGCCTCGACCGCCGCTTCGCTGTCCAATAAAGTGGGTTTCAGCGGCAAATTTTACACCGATGACATGGGCCGGCTGACCTCGAAAGCAACCGAAAGTATCGTCGAGGATTTCCTGAATGTGCTGCAAACGAAGTTCACAGATATCGTAGAAAACGGGCGGCTCGTGGCCATCGAGTTTTCCATCGCGCCCGATTCCGACCTCCGGATGAGCACCGAGATCGAGGGCCAAGACCTCCCGCTTTCCGACGCGCTCGAACTTTGGATGGGCGACCACGCTTTTCAGGGCTACTATCATATGCAGGGCAATTCCGACCTGAAAACCATTTTCGACCAGGCCCGTATCCCGCTCAAAGAGGCGAGCGGCGCGTCGTACACGACCAACAAATTTGCGCTCGAGATCTTCAAGTCAATGCGCGGTTTTGCCCGAAAGGGCGGCGCAAAATTGACGGTCAAAAAAGAGATAAAGGGCGGGACGATCTTTATCACGCTCGGTTGAAATTGGGTAACTAACCCAAGTTGCGCGGTAGTCGCTCGTGAGGGTCTGCGACCCGA
>JANOQP010000915.1:0-3306 GCA_031414895.1 Saprospirales bacterium | reverse complement strand
ATAGGGCTCGCGCTCGTAGATCACATTGACGACCGGCTTCATCTGCCGCGCATGGACCTGATAAAAAAAGCGGTTCGCATCGTCCACCCATTTTTCGCGCTCGATAAAATCCTCGATCGGCTCGCCCTCGAACATTTTTATGGCCTGCCAAAATTTTGCCGGGGCGCGGTTTTTTCGGATAGGCGCCTCGAACTTCCTTTTTATCTCAAAAAAAACGGGCGCGTCCGGCCCGCCATCGTTGTATCCGCGCAGCCTGACCTTCAACCGGTTGGCCCGCCCATCGATCTTGGTCTGATAATGTTCAAAACCTGGCGTATCAAAATAAATGCTCTTGACCGTGTATTGCCCCCCGCATTTCGCCGCAAAAGCATCGACCTGCACGAACGGCAGGACAGCTGCCCGGAGCGCGGCCAATTTCCCGTAGGGGACGAAATATTTGTACTCAAAACGCATTGAAAAAGTCAAAAGTAAAAAATGCAAAAATGATGGCCCCGGCACTTTTGCCTTTTGCCTTAAAGTTGATCCCAAAACTCGACCGCCCGCCGCGTGTGCGGGATGCAAATAGAGCCGCCGACCATGTTCGCGACGGCAAAGATCTCGAAAACCTGATCGGTCGAAACTCCGAGCCCGTGGCACTTTTCGAGGTGATATTTGACGCAGTCGTCGCAGCGCAAAACGAGCGACGAGACGAGGCCCAGCATCTCCTTGGTCTTCACATCGAGTGCGCCCTCGGCATAGGTTTGACCGTCGAGCGACCAAAAACGCTTCAAGACCTTGTTGTCCTGCGCCATGATCCGGTCGTTCATCCGGCTGCGGTATTCGTTGAATTCGGTGATTTGCGACATACTTTTCAAGTTTCGAGTTTCGAGTTTTGAGTTTCGAGTTGGGAAAGTTTCGGGTTTTGAGTTGGAAAAATTTCGGGTTGCGTGGGCTCCGACCCACTCGAAACTCAAAACTCAAAACTCGAAACCGGAGTCAGGAGGTCCCCAAATTGTGCGTCCGCCAGAGCGAAATAATGACCCGCACCCAAAACGCGCCTGCCGCAAGGATGCTCGCAATGCCAAAAAACAGCATTTCCCCCCAAATGTACTTTTCCATGAAAATGCGCTCGCCCTCCGGCAAATGCCCCGTAATCGAGTGGAACTCATTGGCCTGGACCCAGCCCATGAAGTCGTTGAGGATCACGATGAGCGCGAAAAAAACGATGAGCATCCCGATGGTCAGCGCGATTTTGAGGCCCTGCATTTTCGCCAAAAAGGTGTGTTTTATTTGAAAAGTATAGCGCATCAGCGTCAGGGCGGCCACGATGAACCCGGCGTTCCGCCAATAAAAAGGGTAGCTGGCGGTCGCATTTTGGATGGGCCAAAGCACCGCCACGACGACGATTGCCGTGATTGTGAGCCAAATAAGTTCAAGCCAAAGGCGCAACGAGGTTTGTTTTTCCATAAAAATAGATGAGCGGCGAAGGTAATTTTTCAATGGGCGTTCGCGCCCGGCAAGGCCGAAATGGTTGCGGTTTGCGCCAACAGCGAACATTTTTTGAAGATCTTTTTTTTGCCCGCGCTCGTACATTTGGGAAAATATTTTCTAAAAAATGTCCAATCCGTCATCCACCATCGCCCCCGCTCCAACTGTCGAAATGGCCAAAACCTGCGCCCGTATTTTTGGGGAACAAAAAAATTTCGCCCAAGTTTTGCGCAAGACCACGGCCCGCGAACGCATCATCAAGCTCCGCAAGCTCGAATCCGCGCTCATTGCGAACCGCCAAAATTTCCGCGACGCGATGTGGGCTGATTTCAGAAAACCGCCGTTCGAGACCGATATCACGGAGCTTTCCGTCTCGCTCGTCGAAATCCGGCACACGGTCGCGCACCTCAAAACTTGGATGTCGCCGCGCTCGGTGGCCACGCCGCTGACACTTTTGGGGACACGCTCGGAGGTCTATTTTGAGCCCAAAGGGGCCGCGCTCATTATTTCGCCGTGGAATTTTCCGGTCAACCTCACGATGGTCCCGCTTTGTTCGGCCATCGCGGCGGGCTGCACGGCCCTCATAAAACCGTCCGAGTTCACGCCCAACACGGCCGGTTTGATGAAAAGGTTGCTCGCGGAAATTTTTGACGAACAGGAAGTCGCAGTCATCGAGGGCGGCTCGGAGGTCTCGACCGAGCTTTTGGGCAAAAAATTCGACCATATCTTTTTTACTGGAAGCCCAGCCGTCGGCAAAATCGTGATGCGCGCCGCCGCCGAAAACCTCGCCTCCGTCACCCTCGAACTCGGCGGAAAAAGCCCCGTCTTGGTGGACGAAACCGCCGATTTGGCTGATGCGGCATCAAAAATAGCCTGGCTAAAATGCATGAACGCGGGCCAAATCTGTATCGAACCGGACTACCTTTTGCTTCACGAAAGCCGTTTGGCCGAGTTCACCGACCTTTTTTCAAAAAAAATAAAAACGATGTACGGCGAGACCGCCGAGGCCCGCCGAGCCTCGCCCGACCTGCCGCGCATCTGCCACGACCGCGCTTTTGTGCGGATAAAAAACTTGGTGGAAGAGGCTGTTTTGGCCGGCGGCGATGTCGTTTTTGGTGGAAAAATGGATGCCGCGACCCGTTTTATCGAGCCGACCGTTTTGGTGAACGTGCCGGGTTCGGCAAAAATTTGGTCGGAGGAAATCTTCGGCCCAGTCCTCCCGATCCGGGTTTATAAAAAATTGGACGAGGCCATTTCATTCATGAACAGCCTCGAAAAACCGCTCGCGCAATATATTTTCTCCAAAAAATCGGCCACCGTCGAACGCATTTTGCAGGAAACCTCGGCGGGCGGCGTGACCGTCAACGACTGTGGCCTCCATTTTTACAATTCCGACCTGCCCTTTGGCGGGGTGAACAATTCGGGCATCGGCAAATGCCACGGCGAGGCCGGTTTCCTCGCTTTTTCCAACGAAAAATCGGTTCTCCGACAAAACCGCTGGTTCGCGCCGTACAAACTTTTGCACCCGCCGTATGGGAAATTTGGGGCGCGGGTGGCGGATTTTATGGTGCGGTGGCTTTGATTTATTGGGCGTTGGTTTTTCCAAAAATTGGCTGGCAGGGAATTTTTTTCTTGAATTTGGACGGCCTATCTGCCAAATTTAGCTAAATTTGGCAGATTAACCAGCCAGCGGTCGGGCTTTTTTATTTCACAAAATATTGAACATCAACAAGTTATCTCCTTTTTTTAAGATGAAAAACACCATCAAACTCTTTTTGGTTGCCTGCCTCGCCGTCCTTTTTTTTGTGGCCAATATTTTTCCTTTGCTGGCGCAAAAAA
>JANOQP010000914.1:0-7021 GCA_031414895.1 Saprospirales bacterium | reverse complement strand
GGTCGTTGTGATCTTTACGCGCCCGCTGTCGATCAAAAAAATACGGTCGGAGAGGTCGGTGGGGACGTAGATCACAGCGCCTTTTTTGAAGACGATATGCGGAAAATGCGCCATCCGACCCGGTTCCGCCTGTTTTTGTGGGCAGAGAATGGCGGTCACGTCGAAATTTTCGAGATACCAAAGTTGGCTATTTTCCATTTTTTTTCGGTTGACGGTTGACGGCGGACGGCGGACGGTGGACGGCGGACGGCGGGCAATCGTCCGCCGTTAGCCGTTAGCCGTCCGCCGTTTTTAATTTTCAGGTCGAAGCTCAAACCGCTTCACCAATTCGCCGACCAACGGGTTTGTTTCCAGCATTTTTTCAAAAATCTCCTGGGGCAAAAATTTTCTCGGCGGCGGGGCGGGACGGTTGGCCGCGGCTCGCGCCTCGTCGACGCGGACATCGAGTTGCAAAAGCGGTTCGTGCAGGTTTTTCCGCAAAACTTCCATCAGGGCGGGTTCCTGCAAGACCATCGTTTTGGCCATTTCGCTTCCTACAAGCGCGACGAGGCGGTCACCTTCGATGGAAAGTTCGGCGGAGGAAAGGTTGATCTTCAAGATGGCCGAATCAACTTTTTCGTAAAAAGAAACCCATTCGGTCTGCGCGTTTTCGAGGTTGAAACGGCTGGTTTTGGAGTCGTTTTCTGCGATTTCAGCGTTGACCTCGGCTTCGAATGCATCGAGGTTGAGGGATATTTTTGGTTCACTAGGGATAGCCAACGGCCTGATGTTCAGCGAGTTAGCGGTAGGTTCTACTTTTTTTTCTGGAATATGCTCTGACTGTTTTTCAACAATCGGCGCGGCTGGAACGCCAACGGGCGGCGCGCCCAAAATTGCCGCCGGAACCGCTGCCGGAGCCAAATAAATTGCCGGCTCGACCCCTTTTCCGTTCAGGTCAGGGCTTTTTTTTTCCTCCAAAATGCCGCCCACCGAGGCGCGGATTGCCCGTGTCGAATAGCACATTTTCACCAAGGCCATTTCGACGTGCAGCCGTTTCGAGCGGGCCATGCGATAGTTTATGTCGCATTCGTTCGCGATGCCGAGGGCCGTCAGGATGAACGCCGCCGGGGTCAAACTTGCCTGTTTTTTATAGCGGTCTTGCAGGTTGCCGGAGACCTCGAGGAGCGAGATCGTCGCCGCGTCCCGGCAGACCAAAATATTGCGGAGATGTTCTGCGAGGCCATTGATGAACGTGTCGCCCTCGAAGCCTTTTCGCTGGATTTGGTCAAAAAGCACCAATATTTTCGGCAGGTCCTCCACCAAAAGCGCGTCTGTAAGTTGAAAATAATAGTCATAATCGAGCACGTTGAGGTTCTCGATGACGGACGAATAGGTGATTTTTTGACCCGTCGAAAAGGCCGCGATCCGGTCGAAAATCGAGAGCGCGTCGCGCATCCCGCCGTCCGCTTTTTGGGCGATGATGTGCAGGGCCTCGTCCTCGATGTCGATTTTTTCCTGTTTGGCAATGTCTTTTAATTGCCCCACGATGTCCACGACGGAAATTCGACGAAAATCAAAAATTTGGCAACGCGACAAGATTGTCGGAAGGATTTTGTGCTTTTCTGTCGTCGCGAGGATAAAAATTGCGTGCGCGGGCGGTTCTTCCAATGTTTTCAAAAAGGCATTGAACGCCGCCGCAGAGAGCATATGCACCTCGTCGATGATAAAAACCTTGTATTTCCCGACCTGCGGCGGGATCCGCACCTGCTCGATCAGTGCGCGGATATGCTCGACACCGTTGTTCGATGCGGCGTCGAGTTCGAAAATGCTGAACGAGGCGTTTTCCGCAAAAGCCTTGCAGCTCGCGCAGGTCCCGCAAGCCTCGTGGTCGGCGGTCGGCGAGAGGCAGTTGAGCATCCTGGCCAAAATGCGTGCATTGGTGGTCTTTCCGACCCCGCGTGGGCCGCAAAACAAGAACGCATGGGCGATTTGGCCGGTCGCCAGCGCGTTTTTGAGGGTCTGCGAAATGTGCTGCTGGCCGACGACATCGCCGAAGTGCATCGGGCGATATTTGCGGGCGGAGACGATATAGTTGCTCATCGGGGCGAATATAGTTGGCCCGTCGGTGACGGCATAGGGCTCTTTTTTTTGGAAAAAACTATTTATCGATCCCGAACGGGCGAAAAGATTTGGCAGTTCAAAAATATTGACTATCAATGTTCAATATAGTTTTATCTTTGACTTTTTATAGTCAATAGTCAAGTCATGGTCAGAGAAAAAATCGTTGTACTGCTCGAAGAAAATGGGGACCTGTCGGTAAAAGAAATGGTGGACCGGCTTGAAGTCTCCAAACAGGCCGTGCACAGCGCAATCAACCAACTTTTGGAAAAAGGGGCAATCGTCAAGTTTGGCCGGACGCCAAAGACCATTTACCGATTGGCAAAAATGGCGGTGCCCCCCGCAAGGGAGGCGTTGGAGGTCACGCAGGAACAAGCGGATATTTTGAAGCACCATTTTTTGCTCATCAACGAAATGGGCGAGATGTTGGAGGGCGTGGGGGCTTTTTCCATTTGGTGCAAACAACGGGGGCTGCCCGTGCAAAAGACGATCGGCGAATACCTGAAAACGTTGGAAAAATACGAAACCTACTATGACGAACAAGGCATAATTGACGGAAAACCGAAGCTCCTGAACACCAAAGGGTATGAAAAAATACACCTTGACCAACTCTATTACCTTGATTTTTACGCCATTGAGCGGTTCGGGAAAACCCGGCTCGGGACGCTTTTGCATTTTGCGAAACAGGGGCAAAACAAGTTTTTGATGAAAATTTTGGTCGCGGCGTTCAGGGAAAAGCTCGATGGGCTCCTGAAAAGCGGCCATTTCGACGCGGTGGGCTTCGTGCCGCCGACAATCCGGAGGGAGGTGCAATTGATGAAATATTTCGAGACACACCTGCACATCAACCTGCCCAAGATCAAGATTTTAAAAATATCGGGCATCATCCCGGTGCCCCAAAAATCGCTCAACAAAATAGAGGAACGCATCAACAATGCCGAAAACAGCTTTGCAATCAGCGAAAAAATCAGGTACGACCGGATTTTGTTGATCGACGATGCCGTTGGCAGCGGTTCGACGCTGAACCAAATTGCCGGAAAAATCAAACAAAAACAGGTTGCAAAAGAGGTCGCCGGGCTGGCGATCGTGGGCAGTTTTAAAGGTTTCGACGTGGTCACCGACGTTTGATCAACCGCCGGCCCGCAGCGTCAGGTCCACAAATTCCTGCCAGCCGAGCGACTCCGGCCTTTTTGTGAAAAAAGGGTCGTCCATCAAATTTTCGTCCGAAAAGAACGGTTTCATCGTGTTGCGCAGCATTTTTCGCCGCTGGCCGAAGGTGGCTTTGACAATTTGGCGGAATTTTTTTTCATCACAACCAAGCTCGAAATTATCTTTTCGCGTCAGCCGGATGACCGCCGATTCGACATTTGGCGGCGGCGAAAAATTTTCCCGACCAACCGGAAACAGCATTTCACAATCATAAAACGCCTGCATCAGCACGCTGGTGATGCCATAAACTTTCGAGCCGGGGCCGCTCACGATGCGCTCGGCGACCTCTTTTTGGAACATCCCGACCATTTCCGGCACCTGGTCGCGCCAATCGAGCATCCAGAAAAGAATCTGCGTGGAGATATTATAAGGGAAATTTCCGATGAGCGAAAGTTGGCTTTTGCCAAAAACGGTCGTCGGGTCGAAATCCAAAAAGTCGGTCTGGATGAGATTTTCGGCGAGTTTCGGATAGTTTTTTTGGAGATAAGCGACCATGTCGCGGTCGGCCTCGACGGCGTGGAGCGTGTAGTTTTTTTCCAATAAAAAACGGGTGAGGCGGCCGGTCCCGGGGCCGACTTCGAGGACTTGCCCGGTCGTTTCGGCTGTCCGAAGGCTGTCTGCGATCTGCCGGGCGAGGTTTTCGTTGGTTAGGAAATGCTGGCCGAAGGATTTTTTTGCTTGCAATTTTATGTCAAAATTTTATCCGCACCAATTGCTCCGCCAAAATATTGGTGTTGTTGCTGCCCATAAAAACCTTGATCTTGAACCGTCCGGCATCGGGAAAATGGACGGGCATCTTAAAGAAGTTCCAGTTCGTGGCGCACTCAAAACTGCGGGTGTCGAGAAAGGTTTCGTAGCCAAAATCGTCCACTTGCCAAATCTCGAAGCCGATCCGGTCGGCATTGAAGGCGTTGTCGGTCGCAAAATGGGCATAGATCGCACCGTTCGGGGCAATTTTGAAATCGATGCCCGCGCCGATGGGGTCGCCGATCTCGTTCACGTCGCGGCAGGCGGTGAGGACTGCCTTTCCGACGACGGCATCCTTTATTTTGTTGACGGTGATGGTGGTCGTGGCCATGACCTGCCCGGCATCGTTGAGCGTCGAGCATTCATAAATGCCGGATTCTTTGAACGAAAAGTCGAAAACCATCCAGTCCTCGCCTTTTTCGACATAATTATAGACGCGGTCGAAGGGCTTGAAATCTGACATTCGGCCACCGACGGGCCGCCAGCGGAGTGCGAGGCTTTGCGGCAGGTCGCGCGGGCTGTTCTCGGCGCGATGGACAAAATAAACCGCTGCGCCCGTTGCCGGGATTTCCCAAACGGCATAAACATCGGCCGGCTGGCCGTCGGTCGAATAGTTTGCGCACGGAAAAAGCCGGGCCGCCGTGAGCATTGCGGGCAGGCAAAAGGCCAAAAGTGCTTGCGTGAAAAGCGTTTTCATGGGCGAAATTTTTTTTTGGTGAAAGAAAAACGCAGTGTTGTGCCCTGCAAATATGGTAAAACGAACAGGAGATATTTTTGAAAATGAGGTTTTAAAAAGGTTTTTTGAAAACAAGGGGCGGGGCGGCTTGTTAGTTTTGCGATCCGAAATCAAATTTTCATTTCAAACAACACTTTTTTACATGAAAAAATGGACCTTTTTGTTGGTTTCCTTCCTGTTTGCGGCATCGGTCGCGCAGGCGCAAATCAAAACACCAGCACCCAGCCCAGTTGCAAAACTGACCCAAGAAGTGGGGCTCACCAACGTCGCTATCGAGTACAGCCGCCCAAGCTCGAAGGGCCGCAAGATTTTTGGCGACCTTGTGCCATTCAATGAAATGTGGCGCACCGGTGCGAACGCCAGCACGAAAGTGACCTTCGGCGACGACGTGATGGCCGGCGGCAACAAGCTCGCCAAAGGCACTTATGCCCTCTACACCATCCCCGGTGAGAAAATGTGGACCATCATTTTCCACAAAAACACGACCTATTGGGGCACGGGTGGCAAGGATTACAAAGTCGAGGAGGATGCCTGCCGTTTTGAGGTCGCCGCACAAGCTTCGGGCTACTTGGTCGAATCGCTGACAATCGATGTGAACAACATCAAGAACAACGGTGCCGACCTCATTTTGAGCTGGGAAAACACCCGCATCGTCATCCCGTTCACGGCCGACACCGACACAAAGGTGCTGGCCGACATCAAGGCACAGATGGGCGGGCCCTCGGCAAACACCTATTACCAGGCAGCACGCTACTATTATGAGGAGAAAAAAGACATGGCACAGGCACTTGTCTGGGTCAATTCGGCCATGGAAAAAGGCGGCGACAAATTTTGGATGATGCGCTACAAAGCATTGATCTTGGCAGAGATGGGCCGCTACAAAGAGGCCATTGAGACGGCCACAAAATCCTCCGAAATTGCCAAGTCCGAGGACAACGCAGACTATCCGCGGATGAACGAAAAGAACATCAACGATTGGAAAACGAAGATGAAATAGGTCTTTTCATTGCTTTGTGATTAAAAAAAGAGCCTGTTGGAACCATTCCATCAGGCTCTTTTGCATTTCTGAACAGCCAAAAAAATAGTCGTCCGGGCAATCAATCCTTGTCCGCGACCGGAAAGTCGAAGTGCATGAAGTCGCCGACCGCCCGCTGTGCATCGGAGACTTTTTCGTAGTCCACACCATAATGGATGTACTTGCCCTCGCGCACGGTCTCCACCAGCCCTGTCGAGCGGAGGATGCGCAAGTGCTGCGAGGTGATGCTCTGTTCAAGATTGAGCTCATTGTAAATTTTGTTCACATGGACGCTCTTGTTGGAATCTATAAACTGCAAAATTTGCAGCCGAAGGGGGTGCGCCAATGCCCGTAAAACCTCCGTGGAGGATTTTATCTTGGCTTGGCTCATGCTGTTTTTGGACGCAGTTTTCCGCATAGGATATGAGGGTAAATTAGTATGAAATGATTCGCGTTCCGGTACTGGGCCGGACAAGTTTTTCTCAATAAATACCACATGTCACCGAGTTGCCCGATGACCAAAAGTGTTTGCTTCCAGGATTAAAAATGGCAATAGTTTCGTCTCGTTCCAACCGAAAGTCCGAGGTGGGCGACGTGCGGTTCTTGGTGAAAAAACCGGATGGCTTTACATTTATTCGTCATGCGAAAGTCATCAAAAATGTCGTCCGTCAGGCAAATGTGCAGAACGTCATCCGTATGACAAAAGATTTATACAAAAAAAATGTCATCGTTCCAAAATTGGCACGATGACATCGAGTTTTTTACCGTTTAATAATTTTCTATTGCCGCTTACCCAATTTTTCCTACCATTAACTCCGGTTTTACCCACGCATCAAAATCGGTTTCTGTGACCAAACCGAGCATCAAAGCTGCCGTTTTTAGGGTACTCCCGTTCTTGTGCGCGGTCTTTGCAATCTTGGCAGCGTTGTCGTACCCAATCTTGTTGTTGAGTGCCGTCACGAGCATCAACGATTGCTCCAATTGTTGCTCAATCCGCGCCCGGTTTGGCTCGATGCCGACCGCACAGTTGTCGTTGAAACTGACGCACGCATCGCCGATCAGCCGTGCCGAAAGGAGAAAATTATAGACCATCATCGGCTTGAAAACATTGAGCTCAAAATGGCCCATCGAGCCGCCTATATTGATGGCCACATCATTGCCCATGACCTGTGCGCAGACCATCGTGAGGGCCTCCGGTTGCGTCGGGTTGACCTTGC
>JANOQP010000913.1:0-2119 GCA_031414895.1 Saprospirales bacterium | reverse complement strand
CCTGCCGCGGTCGCGGTCCGCCCAGGGCCGTCCTCCCAATGATAGACCGCTGCTTTCTGCTCAAAATTGAGCGGGTAAAATGCGCAGATCTCTTTCGCCTCCTTAAAAAACTCGCTCGACGACACCGTATTATATGGGTGCGGCGGGTTGGTTTCGCAACCCTGGCTGTTCGGCAAAACGAAGGTCCGGACGGTGCTCCAAAGCGGTTCGATGGCGGTTTGGTTGAGCGTTGTTTCGTCCCAATATTGCGGATGCTGCGCGTCACGCGCCGGCAATTGCGGGACGATGTACCGAATAATATCCCGCCCATCTTTTTTCGCCCGCTCAATAATTCTTTCACCAATGCGAACACCCAAATCAAGGCTCGCTTTTTCGACCAATGCCGGAACCGAATGTTGGCTCGCCATGTCCGCTGTTTGCGACGAAGCGAGCGATTTGATCCCCGCTCTTTGCCCGTCGGAAATACCATCGACGAGCGCGGGCATAGCCGTTTTCATGGCTGAACACATCACGATGCCCCAGTCATATTCTTGATCAAATTCAGGTTGAGGGAAATCGGGCAGGTCGTTGATCTGTCCGGCCATCGAACGCCCGCCGGGGATGCCATGGACGACCGATTCGTACAAAGTGAGGCCCATATATCCATAGATCCGCGCCGCTTGCGGGGCAAAAAGATGGTTTTCCTTGACCATTTTATGCCCAATTTCGACCCAATCGTGGGCCATTTGACCGGGCAAATCAGCGGTTTTGTTCTTTTGAAAAAGGTGGCTCGTGTCGACTGTCTCCGATTTTTTGCAAGAAAAAATAAAGCACAACATCAACGACATCATCGCGGGGAGCGGGATGAACTTGAACATGGGAAGTGGATTTGTTGTAAAACAAAATAGGATTAAAAGGACGGCCAAAATTAAACCAGCCATTCGGGAAGGGCGGCAGAAAAGGCCGGCTTTTTGTTTTTTCAGGAAAATCTTATCCGCCTTTTTGGATTTGATCTTGCGCTTGAATTTGACCTAGCCCATTTCCATCGGCATCACCGCTACCGATTGCAGCCCACCGCCGCGCAGCACCCAAAAATTCATCGTCCTGCCGATGCTTTCCTCGTCCAAAAAACGGTGCAGGTCGTCGATGTTCGCGACGTGCCGCCCGTCGAGCTGTACGATCACGTCGCCGGTTTGGATGCCCGCTTTTTGTGCCGGGGTCTCGGTTTCCATGCCCTGCACCTGCACGCCGGAAAGTGTCGGCAATTGCAGTGTTTGCATCAATTTTGGCGGCAATTGCACGGTTTGCGCACTGATCCCGATATAACCGCGCCGGACTTTGCCCGAAAGGATGAGTTTTCCGACGACGTATTTTGCCAAATTGGATGAGACGGCAAAGCACAAACCTTGCGCCCCCATGATGACCGCCGTGTTCACACCAATCACGTTCCCGGTCGAATCGACGAGCGGGCCGCCCGAATTTCCGGGGTTCAGCGCGGCATCCGTCTGGATCACGTCGTCGATCAGGCGGTTCGATTGACTGCGCAAGGTCCGTCCGAGCGCACTCACCACGCCCGCCGTGACCGTGTATTGGAACCCGAACGGATTGCCGATGGCGATGGCGATCTGGCCGACGTGCAGTTTTTCGGAGTCCGAAAAATGGAGCGTCGAAAAGTGCTCGCCGTCGATTTTGAGCACCGCGATGTCCGTCGCCGGGTCGTCCCCCACGATTTGGCCGTTAAAAATGCGCCCGTCGGGCAAACTGACCTCGATCGCCTCTCCGTCGTGGATCACATGGCTGTTCGTCACGACAAAACCGTCGGTCGAAATGATGAAACCGCTGCCCGTCCCGAACGGTTGGTCGTTCGGCCCGTTTCGCTGGACGGGCTGTTTCGCCTGACTTTTTGTCACCTTGATTTGGACGACCGCCTCGCTCACCCGCTGCGTGACCGAGACCACGGTTTTTGAGTACGCATCGAGCAAATCGAGGTCGCCGAGGCTGCGGTTCGTGTTGTTTTTAAAGCCGTTCGAGCCAATATGACTCGCCTCTTTTTTGTGGACCAAAGAAAGGCCGAAAGCATTTTTCGACTGGTTTATGGCTGATTTTGACATTTTTGGTCAATTTTTATTTGAAATTTCTG